>CAISJA010000337.1 GCA_903885525.1 uncultured Opitutaceae bacterium | reverse complement strand
CCGTGGCGGCGGCGGCGATCTGCTCGGGCGGGCCTTCGGCGACGATCCGGCCACCCGCGCGGCCCGCCTCCGGACCGATCTCCAGAATCCAGTCGGCCGACTTGAGCACATCGAGGTTGTGCTCGATGACCACCACGCTGTGCCCCTGGTCCACGATGCGCTGGAGGACCGCGAGCAGCCGCCGCACATCGTGGCGGTGCAGGCCGGTAGTGGGTTCGTCGAGAAGGAGAAGGGCGCCGGCCGGGAGGCCCGGGGGTTGACTTTCGGTTTTCGACTCGGCGGCCCTGGCGGCGAGCAGGCGGTTGGGCGCGGAGGGCGGCGGGCGGAGCGCCGGACCCGCGGCGGTCAGCGCCGGGGAGGCGGTCGGGAGCGAGCCGGGCGGAAGGCGGAAGTCTGCCAGGGAAGCGTCGGCCGCGCCGGCATAGTGGCCCAGGTAGCGGACGAGCTTGAGGCGCTGGGATTCGCCGCCGGAGAGGGTGTTGAGGGGCTGACCGAGCGTGAGGTAGCCGAGGCCGACGGTCTCGAGGGCGGCGAGGCGGGACCGAATGGCCGGCTCCGTGGCAAAAAAGCCGACGGCGTCGGTGACGGTGGTGGCCAGCAGCCCGGCGATGGAACGGCCGTGCCAGGCGATGGCGAGGACCTCGGGCTTGAAGCGCTGGCCGCCACAGAGCGGGCAGGGGACGAAGACATCGGCGAGGAACTGCATCTCGACCCGTTCGCTGCCGAGCCCCTGACAATGGTCGCAGCGGCCCTCGCCGCTGTTGAAGGAGAAGCTGGAGGCGCTGAAGCCGGCGGCCTGGGCGGCGGGCGTGGCGGCATATAGTTCGCGGATCGGTTCCCAGGCCTCGCAGAACAGCGCCGGATTGGAGCGGGGCGTCCGGCTCAGGGGGGACTGGTCCACCAGCACGATCTCGGAGAACTCCAGGTCGCTGTGAATGGAGCCGATACTGGCCGGATCCTCCGTCAACTGGTGGCGCTGGGCGAGGAGACCCTGGTGGATGACGTGATCGAGGAGGGTGGACTTGCCCGAGCCGGAGACACCGGAAAGGCAGACGAGCCGGCGCAGGGGCAGGGCAAAGCTGAGGTCGTGCAGGTTGTGCTTGGTGGCCTGCCTGATGCGGAGCCAGGCCGCCGCCTCGCCGGAGGCGGGCACGCCGGCCGGAGCGACCGGGCGGCGGGAGGCGGGCACCGCCACCTGTTCGCGTCCGGAGAGGTAGGCACCGGTGATGCTGCCCGTGGAACTCAGGAGGGCGGCGACCGGGCCTTGGAATACGACTTCGCCGCCCCGGGCCCCCGGTTCGGGCCCGATCTCGACCACGTGGTCGGCGGCGCGGATCATGGCCTCGTCGTGCTCCACCACCACCACGGTGTTGCCGGCGGCGGTCAGGGTGCGGATGATGCCGATCAGTCGGTCGACATCGCGCGGATGCAGTCCGACCGAGGGTTCGTCGAGAACGAACAGGGTGTCGGTGAGGGAAGTGCCGAGGCAGGAGGTGAGGCTGACGCGCTCCACTTCGCCGCCGGAGAGGGTGCGGGAGGTGCGGTCGAGAGTGAGGTAGCCCAGCCCGACCTGCTCGAGGTAGTTGAGCCGGGTAATCATGGCGTCGCGCGCCAGGTCGCGCTGGTGGGCGGGCGCGCCGGCGCCGGCCGCCCCGGCCGGGCGCACGAGGGCGAGCAGTTCGCTGACGGGCAATTGATAGAGCTGCGGCAAGGTGAAGCCGCGCCATTGCCAGCAAAGCGCCTCGGGCTGCAGGCGCGCGCCCTGGCAAGCGGGACAGGGATTGTAGGTCCGGTAGCGCGAGAGGAAGACCCGGACAGGCATCTTGTAGGTCTTCGTCTCGAGGTAGCGGAAGAAGCCTTTGAGGCCGTACCAGTATTCGGGCCAGGCCTTGTCCCCGCCGTTGTAACCGGGCGCGCCGTCGATGACAAAGGCCTGCTGCGCGGGGGTGAGGTCGCAGAAGGGAACGTCGGCGGGGATGCCCAGCTTGCGCGTGAACTTGAGCAGGTCGCGCTTGGACTCGCCGTAGATGTCTCCTTCCCAAGGGCGGATGGCGCCCTCGAGGAGGGAGAGGTTGCGGTCGGGCAGGGCGAGGCGGTAGTCGATATCGATCACCCGGCCGAAGCCCCGGCATTTCGGGCAGGCACCGAGGGGCGAGTTGAAGGAGAACAAGCCCGGGGTGGCCGGACGGAAGGTGCGCCCGGACCGCGGGGAATGCAGCCCGCGGGAGTAGTGCCCCTGCTCCTGGTGGCGGCCGCCGGCCGCCTCCTGGAAGATGAAGATTTCGCCCTGGCCGAAATGCAGCGCCGCCTCGCTGGACTCCAGAAAGCGGGACTGGTTTTCGCCCGTCAGCGCGACCCGGTCCTGCACCACCAGGATCCGGCCGGCGGCGGGCAGCAGTTCGTCGGCTTGGCCGGCGATCTCGTCCAGGCGGCGGGCCGTGCAGAGGCCGGGGGCGCTCCCGGCGTCAGCGGCGGCGGGCAACAGCACGCGCAGGTAGGACTGCCCTTGCAGACGGCCGATGATTTCCGGCCAACCCAGGCCGGCCGGCTTGGCGACCGGGAAGGCGATGATGGCGTTCTGCCCGGGGAGCGCGGCGTGCGTCTTTGTCCAGACGGTCGCGGGGGTGTCGTCCTCCACCTTTTCCCCGGTGGCAGGGTCGTAGCATTCCGCGACGTGGCTAAACCACACCTTGGCGTAGTCGGTCAGCTCCGTCATGGTGCCGACGGTCGAGCGGGACGTCTTGACGGTGTTCGTCTGCTCGATGGCAATGGAGGGACGGATGTTTTCGATCGAATCGACCTTGGGCCGGTCGAGGAGGTCGAGGAATTGCCGCGTGTAGGCGGAGAAGGTTTCGGCGTAGCGGCGCTGGCCCTCGGCGTGGAGGGTGTCCAAGACGAGGGAGGATTTGCCCGAGCCGCTCAGACCCGTGACGACGATGTAGCGACCGAGGGGCAGGTCGAGGTCGAAGCCCTTCAGGTTGTTCTGGCGCACGCCGCGCAGGCGGATGAAATCGGGGGAGGGACTGGCCACGGGGGCACGAAGGATCAGGGGG
>CAISJA010000336.1 GCA_903885525.1 uncultured Opitutaceae bacterium | reverse complement strand
CTGACGCAGGATCGTAGTGTGCCGGCGGCTCGGTTGTTTTGTTTTTCTTTTTTTCACCCCTGCCTAGTGGCAGATGAAAATCATTCAACCGAGCCACTTTCTTCGCTCAGTTCAGCCGTAGCTGTGGGACGGCTCTGAATAAATTTCGCTCTTCTGTAAGCGACGGCGTCGCTTCAGGAGCTAAGAGACGGGGATTCCAGTCTCCTCGCTTTGGGCCGCTCCTCTATTTTTTCGTGATCGCCGCCGACTCAGCATTCTCACAGGAGAGTCTGTGGCCAAAATCTTTCTCGACGACATGCGTGCGCTCCAAGCTTCCGCAAAGGCGGAGGGTTGGGAGATCCTGAAAGTCGGCGAAGACCTGCCTGCGTGGATTGAAGCGCACGGATGGCCCGAGGCTATTGATCTAGACTATGATCTGCGTGAGGGCGGGCGGACTTGGGACGGAGCTAGCGTCGCAGTTTGGCTCCGGGACACATTCACAGCGTCCAGAAGGCCTGTTTCGGAATTCCCACTATGGGACGTACACAGCAGCGTCCCGCGGTGTAACGCTGAGATGGAGGAGATCCTCGCCCCTTATGCCGACCGGCGGATCCAAGGCTTAGCGCCGATTCAGCGCGGGTGAGGTTGATTGGCTTCCGCCATTGCGGCGGTCCCCTGACGGCCTGGTTAGGGCGGCTCATCCAACGGCCAATGTCTCACCTCACGAATTATTTTCTCCCGCTTGTAGGCGCGCCGCTCCTTCCCTAGGGTAGGATTTCGATTTCTGCCCATTTTACCCAGGCTGTCGCAAATGCCCCTCAAAAAATCTGAACTGTACTCTACCCTCTGGTCTAGCTGCGACGAGCTGCGCGGTGGAATGGATGCCAGCCAGTACAAGGATTACGTGCTCGTCCTCCTCTTCGTCAAATACGTCAGCGACAAATACGCAGGACAGCCCTACGCCCCGATCACGATTCCTCAGGGCGCGAGCTTCGCCGATATGGTGGCGCTCAAAGGAACTAAGGACATCGGCGACGACATAAATAAGAAGATCCTAGCGCCACTCGCACAGGCCAATCACCTGTCCGACATGCCGGACTTCAATGATCCGAACAAGCTCGGCAGCGGCAAAGAAATGGTGGAGCGGCTCACCAATCTCATCGCCATTTTTGAAAACCCGGCCCTGGATTTTTCGAAGAACCGAGCTGATGGCGACGATCTGCTTGGTGACGCCTACGAATACCTAATGCGGCACTTCGCCACCGAGAGCGGCAAGAGCAAGGGGCAGTTCTACACGCCCGCCGAAGTAAGTCGCGTCATCGCCCACATCCTGGGAATCCGTGATGCGAACACATCGAACGACACCACGGTTTACGACCCCACCTGCGGATCGGGTTCACTGCTCCTAAAGATCGGCGACGAGGCCCGACGTGGCGGCAAGGATGTTAAGGTAACTCTCTATGGGCAGGAGAAGGATTCTTCCACCGCCGGCTTGGCCAGGATGAACATGATTCTGCATGACTACGCCACGGCAGAGATCCGGCAGGGCAATACGCTAGCCAACCCGCTCTTCACGGAGGGTGATGCCTTAAAATCCTTCGACTACGTGGTCGCCAATCCTCCGTTCAGCGACAAGCGCTGGAGCACCGGGATGCATCCAGACGAGGGCGGTAAGGCCAGTCTCGATGGCCAAACGACCGCCAAGAACTATGGCCGCTTCACTGGGTACGGCATTCCGCCTTCCAAGCAGGGAGACTATGCCTACCTCCTGCACATCCTCCGGTCTCTCAAGAGCACCGGCAAGGGTGCGTGCATTCTCCCGCACGGTGTTCTGTTCCGGGGTAACGCCGAGGGCGCCATACGCCGTAATCTTGTACAGCGCGGTGTCGTCAAGGGCATCATCGGACTTCCGGCCAATCTCTTCTATGGGACCGGTATCCCCGCCTGCATCATCGTGCTCGATAAGGAGCAAGCCCAGGCCCGCAAGGGCATCTTCATGATTGATGCGAGCAAAGGGTTCATCAAGGACGGCAACAAGAACCGCCTTCGTGAGCAGGACCTTCACCGCATCGTGGACACTTTCACTCGCCAGGTGGAAATCCCTGGTTACGCCCGCATGGTCCCGGTCGCAGAAATCAGTGACGCCAGGAACGACTACAACCTCAACCTCCCGCGCTACATTGACAGCACTGAGGCCGAGGACTTGCAGGATATCTCTGCGCACCTGTGCGGTGGCATACCCAACCGCGACCTGGATGACCTTGCCCGCTACTGGCAGGTCTTACCAGCGGTACGTTCCGCACTGTTTGAGGAAGCCCGTCCAGGCTACAGCCGGCTCCGCATCGCCGCTGCCGACATCAAGGGCGCTATTTTCGGCCACCCTGAGTTTACCGTCTTCAACGCTACCGCCACACAGCTCTTCGCTAAGTGGAAAAAGGCCAATACTCCCCACCTCCTCAACTTTACCACGGGCGGCAATCCCAAGGCTCTCATAGGAATACTCGCCGAGTCCCTTCTCTCAACCTTTGAAAGGGACCCACTGCTCGACGCCTACGACGTCTACCAGCACCTTATGGACTACTGGGCTGAGACTATGCAGGACGACTGCTACCTGATCGCCGCCGACGGCTGGCGCGAGGCCGCCCAGCCCCGGCTCACCGTCGAAGACAAAAACAAAAAATCGAAGACCAAGCCCGACTTCGCCCTCGGCAAAAAGAAATACACCGCCGAGCTGATCCCGCCCGCCCTAGTGATCGCCCGCTATTACGCGAAGGAGCAGGCCGCTATCGACGCGCTGGAGGCGCAGCTCGCGGCCCTCGCGCAGCAGATTGAGGAAATGGCCGAGGAGTACGGCGGCGAAGGCGGTCTGCTCGAAGACGCCCGCAACGAGAAAGACAAGCTGACCAAAGCCTCCGTCGCCGCCCGGCTGAAAGAGATCGGCAAGACCGACCCGGACACCGCTGACGAACGCAAGGCCCTGACCGAGTATCTCGCCCTCAGCGAAAAAGAAGCGACCACGAGTTCGAAGCTCGGTGACGCCCAGGACGCGCTCATCGCTCAAGTTGCGGCCCGCTACGGCCAGCTCACCGACGCCGATATCCAGACCCTCGTGGTGGACGACAAATGGCTGGCCACCCTCGCCGGCGCTGTGCAGGGCGAACTGGATCGCGTCTCGCAAACCCTCACTGGCCGCATCCGCCAGCTCACCGAACGCTACGCCACCCCGCTGCCGCAGCTCACCGGAGAAGTGGCGACGCTCGCCGCCCGCGTGGACGAACACCTCAAAAAGATGGGGGCGGTATGGAAGTGAAACCCGGCTACAAACAGACCGAGGTCGGCGTCATCCCGGAGGAGTGGGAAGTGAAAGCCGTGCGTGAAATTGGCCAGATTAAAACAGGCCCGTTCGGCACGTTGCTCAAAGCCGACGAGTATTCTGGCACCGAAGGCGTCCCGTTAATTTCCGTCGGTGAAGTCGGGGAGGGAATGTTCAAGGTCACGGAACATACACCACGAGTGCCTCATAAAGTCATTCAGCGGCTCCCGCAATATGTCCTTCGTTGCGGCGACATCGTCTTCGGTCGCAAAGGCGCCGTGGAACGTTCCGCTCTGGTAACTGAAAAAGAAGACGGCTGGTTCCTCGGCTCAGATGGAATCGGCATCCGTCCGCAACGATTTTGCTTCCCACCGTATCTGGCGTGCCAATTTCAGCGACACGAAGTGCAATCGTGGCTCCTCCAAAATGCCATTGGAACGACGATGGCGTCGTTGAATCAGGGAATCCTGGGTCGGGTTCAGATTCCATACGCCCCCCTCCCCGAACAACGCGCCATCGCAGAAGCGCTGGGCAATGTGGATGCAGAGCCGTCCCACAGCTACGGCTGAACTGAGCGAAGAAAGTGGCTCGGTTGAATGATTTTCATCTGCCACTAGGCAGGGGTGAAAAAAAGAAAAACAAAACAACCGAGCCGCCGGCACACT
>CAISJA010000335.1 GCA_903885525.1 uncultured Opitutaceae bacterium | reverse complement strand
TGACGACGTTTTCCGTGTCGTGGACCTGCCCGCCCAGTTCGGGCAGGACGGGGATGGGCACCTTGTATTCGTTGCCCGGGGCGGTGTAGATGCCATCGGCCAGGCGGCCACACAGGCCGGGCAGGGGCACATCCTGGGCGAAGGCGGCGGCAGCCAGGAGCAGGGTGGCGGCGGACAGGACGGGGCGGAGCGACATCACGGAAAACGCCAGCGTGCAGGGGGTGCGATGGATTTCAAGCCGCGAGGAGCCGGCGGGCCGCCGCGGGGGCTCCGGGGGAAGGGTTGGCAGTGGCGGAAGGGCGGACGCGCCCCGGGTTGGCCGGGTCGGGAATTTCATTTCGGGTGGGACCGGCGGGGAGGAAGGGCGTTCAAAAAAAGCGGCAGGCAGGCGTGCAGGAGCGAGCGGCCCGTCGGCGGCGAGCCGGATTGCCGGTGTCAGGCTGGGGGGGGCGCGTGCAACTGTTGCCAGTGCGCCACCGGAACATCCTCCGGTCGCGCCCGGAAATCCAGTCCGGCGGCGGCGAGGCCGGCCAGCCAGCCGGCGCCGTCGTCGGGCAGCCGGCCGCGGAGGAGAGCTCCGATTTGTTTCCGGCGTTGTTGGAAGCAGGCGCGGATGAGCCGGCGTGTTTCCTGGGTGAAGACGAAGGGGGCGGGCCGGCGCACGAGGTTGAGCAGGCAGGAATCCACGTCGGGCCGGGGATGGAAGCAGGCGGCGGCAACGGCGTGGCCGCGGTCGGTGACGTAGGCGGCTTGCAGGAAAATGGAAATAGCGCCGAACAGCTTGGTGCCCGGGGAGGCGGTGTAGCGCTGCGCGGCCTCCTGCTGCAGCATGAGGACCAGGCGTTGCGGGAGGGGACCGGCGAGCACCGCATCCATCCAGGGGGTGGAGATGGCGTAGGGCAGGTTGGCCACGATCTTGAAGGCGGCGCGGCGCTCGTCCGGCAGGCCAGCCAAGGGGTGGTCCATGGCGTCGCCCTCTTGCAGGTGCAACGCGGGGTACCGGGATGCCAGTTGCCCGGCGAGGTAGGTGTGGAGGCCCCGGTCCTTCTCCACCGCCCAGACCTCCGCCCCCGCCTCCAGGAGGGCCGCGGTGAGCGTGCCGAGCCCGGGTCCGATCTCCACCACGGTGTCACCCGCCTGGATTTCGGCGAGGGCGAGCGACTTGCGGACGATGTTGCCGTCGACGAGAAAATTCTGGCCGAGGAAGCGTTTGGGGGCCAGACCGAGTTGCGCGAGCAGGTCGCGGGTGGCGGAGGGCGAGAGCGGCATCATCAGGGCCGGCGTCCCTCATCGGCGTCGAAGAGGTCGAACATGGTGAGCACGTCCGCACGGCCGGCAAGGCCGGCGGCGGACTTGTATTTTTCCAGCGTCGGGGTGGCCTCGTCGTGCCAGCCGCGCTTGGAGAGGAAGGCGCTCCACACCATGATGTCCTCCTCGCTGAGCGGCCGGCCGGTCTGCTCGGCCCAGGCGAGGATCTCCTCATCGGTGCCGCCGGCGAGCACCCGCTCGCGGAGAGCCGGATACTCGACCCGCAGGTAGCGGCAGCAGCGCAGGTCAAAGCCGCGCCCGAGGTTTTCGACAAAATCCTCGCGCAGCTCGCCCCGGGCGTGCCGGCGGATTTTGTCCAGCAGGCGGGGGAAGTACACCATCCCACGGGTGGCGAGGCGGGGGCTGACCGGGGGTTGTTTCATCGGGAAATCAGGCGGAGTAGAGAGCGGCCAGCAGGCCGGCGGGGTCGGGAGACTTCATCAACGCCTCTCCCACGAGCACGGCATGCGCGCCGGCGGCGCGGGCGCGGGCGGCCTCGGTGGCCGAGAAGATCCCGCTTTCGCTGACGGCGGTGAGGTGCGGCGGGATGAGCGGGATCAGGCGCTCGGAGAGCCCGAGGTCGGTGGTGAAGGCGGTGAGGTCGCGGTTGTTGACCCCGATCAGGCGGGCGTCGTGGCGGATGGCGCGCTCCAACTCCCCCTCGTGGTGGATTTCAAAGAGGGTGTCGAGCCCGGCCGCGCTGGCCGCGGTGTAGAGGCGGACGATCTCGTCGTCATCGAGGGCGCGCACGATGAGGAGGATGGCGCTGGCTCCGGCCTGGCGGGCCTCCAGCACTTGGATCGGATCGACCATAAAATCCTTGCGCAGGCAGGGACGCGCGGGGGCGTGGGCGGCGAAGTGCGCCGTGACCGCGCGCAGGTCGTCCAGCCGGCCGCCGAAATATTTTTCGTCGGTCAGGACGGACAGGGCGTCGGCCCCGGCGGCCTGGTAGCGCCGGGCCTGCTCGATCGCGGCGATGTCTTCGCGGATCGCGCCCGCCGAGGGCGAGCGGCGTTTGATTTCCGCGATCACGGCGAGCCGGCCGTCGGGCCGGCGCAGCGCCCCGGCGAACGAGGGGGGGCGGGGCAGCCGCTGGTCGAGCCCGGCCAGCTCCTCCAGCGGCACCGCGCGGGCGCGGGGGGCGACTTCCTGCCGCTTGTGGGCCATGATCTCGGTCAACTTGTCCATGCGGCTCCACGAAACACACGATCCTCCGGAAAGGAAACCGAAAATGCCCCGGGTTTTTTGGTGTCTTTCCGGCCTTTCCCGTTTACTGAGACACGGATGAGCACCGCCCTCGACGAACTGCGGGCCACCATGGCCCGCCTCCGCCGCGAATGCCCGTGGGACCGGGAGCAGACCCACGCCTCGCTGGCCCGCTGCCTGATCGACGAATGCAGCGAACTGCTCGACACCATCGACCGGCAGGACCTGCCCCACATGCGGGAGGAGCTGGGCGACGTGCTGATCCAGGTCATTTTCCACGCCCTGATCGCCGAGGAAGGCGGGCATTTTGGTTTCGACGACGTGGCCCGCGACATCAACGCCAAGCTCATCCGCCGGCATCCGCACATCTACGGCGAGCACGCCAAGCCTGGCACCGCCGGCGAGGTCGTCGCCACCTGGGAGCAGATCAAGGCGGCGGAGAAGAAGCACGGACCGGCCCAGGCGGGGATATTCAAGGAGCAGCCGCCCCGGTTGCCGGCCCTGATGTTTGCCGAGGCGATCTGGAAGCAGATCGAAAAGCGGCGGTGGCCGGCGGACGGGGTGGTGGATGCGGCCCAGGTCCGGGCGCTCGGCGACCAGCTGGACGAGGCCGACCTGGGGCGGAGGCTCTTCGAGCTGGCGGCGGCCGCCCGGGTCCACGGTCTCGACCCCGAAGGTGCCCTGCGGCGGCACACCGCCCAGGTGATGGAGGAAATTTCCGCCCGGATGGAAAGCTGATGCGATGAAAACACCATCGGCCGAAGCCGGGGTCCCGCCCGAGGCGGTCGCGCGGTGGCTGCAGCCGTTTCTCGATCATCTGGCCAAGGAGCGCCGCTACTCCGCCTGCACGGTCCGCAACTACCGGCAGGCGTTCGAGGATTTTTACCGCTGGCTGCCGCCCGCCTCGAGAGGGGCGATCGAGGCCCTGACCGCGCGCGATCTCCGGGACTTCGTCATCGAGGCGCAGGGGAGGTTCGGACGGCGCACCCTGCACAACCAGGTGTCGGGTCTGCGCGGGTTTTTCCGCTATTGGATGCGGCGCGGGCGGCTCCGGTCCAATCCGCTGGCCGGCGTGCCGCTGCCGAAGCTCCCGCACAGCCTGCCGAAATTTCTCACCGAAACGCAGGTGACGGCGCTGCTGGCCGGGCCGTCGCGCCGGCTGGCCGAGGAATCCCTCCCGCCCCGGACGGCCTGGCGGGACCGGCTCGTGCTGGAACTGCTGTATGGGGGCGGATTGCGTGTGAGCGAGCTGGTGGCGTTGGACTACGGGGCGATTGACCTGGAGCAGGGCTGCGCGCGGGTGTTGGGCAAGGGCCGGAAGGAACGGATCTGCCCGCTCGGCGCCGTCGCCACCGCCGTGTTGCGGAAGTACCGCGACGATTTTGCGCCCCGTGGCGGGTCGGGCGACCCGGTACTGACGGGGGACGACTCGCGCCGCCTGACGGTGCGGGCGGTGCAGCGGCTGGTGAAACGCTACCTCGCCCTAGCGGGACTGCCGATGGACCTGTCGCCGCACAAGCTCCGGCATTCCTACGCCACGCACCTGCTGGACGGGGGCGCCGATCTGCGCGCCGTGCAGGAGCTGCTCGGCCATGCCAGCCTCACCACGACCCAGATTTATACCCACACCAGCGTGGCGCGCCTGAAGGAGATCCACGCCAGGGCCCATCCGCGGGCGTAGGGCGGGGGGCGGCGAACAACCGCGCGGGCGGCAGGGGTGCCTTACTCCAGCGGCAGCCGGCGGGAGCTGCTGTTGCCCGGCTGGTCGTAGAGCAGGATTTCGACCGCGGTGGCACCGGCGGCTCGAGCGGCGGGGATCTCCACGACGAAACGTTCGGTGCGGCTGTCGAGCACGCCGTCCGCCGGATGCTCGGTCTCTTCCTGCACGCCGTTGTTCAGGTTGAATACCGCCCCGCCCAGGAGGCTGAGGGCATCATGCCCCTCGACGGTGAGGATGAGTTTGCCCTCGCGGCGCTCGGCCGTGGCGAGCGTGATGACAGGCGGGGTGCGGTCGATGGTGAGGGAATCGGTTTCAAAACTGACGCTGAGACGCTGCTTCTCCGGCCGGGGCGACTGCTCCCGCGCAGTGAGGCGGCTGAAGTACAGTCCCTCAGGCAGGGCGCCGGTGTCGAATTGGACGAAGGTGTCGCGGGTCTCCACGGCCAGGTCGGTCCAGGTGTCGGAATTTTCCGGCCGGATGGAGAAGGTGTAGGCGAGGGTGTCGCCATCCTGGTCGCTGACCGACCAATACACGAGCTGGTTGCCCGGCTGCGGGACGATCTGGCTGCTGAGGAAGACATTTTTCCGCTTCTCGGCGCCGGGCTCCTCCTTGTGCACCTCGGCGGCCGGAAACAGCAGTTGCGACAGGGTGGACAGCCCCGTGGCGGGCCGTTCGGGATTCGGAATGAGGGCGAGATTGGGCGGGAAAACGCGGAAATCATTCAGGACGGGGCGGTGGTTCTGCGGGAGATGGTAGACGACGGCCTTGTCGATGAGGAAGCCGGTGCTGGCGGCGGGCAGGGTGAGGCGGAGCTTGAGGTAGCGGCCGTGGAGTCCGGCGGCGGAGAAGGACTCGTCGCTCCGCGGCAATTCGGTCCAGGGCGTCCATCCTTCCAGGTCATCGCTGCCGAAATTGGTCCGCGCTTCCAGCCGGAGGGTCGCCGGGTCCACGCCATGCACCCGCGGCAGGCGGATCAAGCCCAGTTCGCCGGGGCTGCCGAGGTCGATCCGTTTGGTTTCGAGCTCGCGGGCGGAGGCGGTGGAAAAATCCAGCAGGGCCAGGCCGGAGGCGTTGTTGCGGAGCAGCAGGTAGCGGTCCGGTCCGAGGGGGGCGAGGTCGTTGAGCTGGGCCGAGGCGCTGCCAGCATAGACGAGGGAGCGTCGCGTCACCGGGTCGTAGCCGAGCGCATCGCCGCCCTCGCCGGCGGCGAGCAGCAGCCAGTGGCGGTGGTAGGCCAGGCGGTAGAGCGCGGTGCCGGTTTTCGAGACGACGGTCTCCGGATAGCCCGCGGCCGGGAAGTGGACGACGGTGCTGCGTCCGCCGAAGACGGCGGGCCGATTCTCCTCCCTGTCCTCCAGCGGGCTTTTGATTTTGCCGAGGCGGCTGTTTTCGCCCGGGGCGAAGACCAGGCCGGCGTAGAAGCCGCCGTCTTCCGCGGCCAGGAGGTCGACCACCTCGGCGTCGCGGTTTTCCTGCAGGAGGACGGGGGCGCCGCCCGGGGCGGGGAAGGCGTACACATTGCCCTTGGGCGCGGAGCCGGCGACGATCCGGCCGTCGGGCAGGCGGAGCAGGCGGCGGACATTGCGGTCGCGGATTTCGCCGAAGAGGGTGACGCCCTTGCCGGCGGCGGCCTTGTCGCCCGCCGCCTTGCCTTCCGTCACTCCGGCCTTGGCGAGGGCGACCGGGTCGAGCCGGTAGACCTTGCCCGGGTTGCCGGTGGCCGCGAGGATCGAGCCGTCCGGCTGGGGCAGGAAATCGAAGACGGAGTCCGCCGCCAGGGGCAGCCGGGCGAGCGGCTTGCCATCGTGCAGCAGGTACAGGACGGCGGTCGGCGAGGTGCCGAGCAAAAGGTCGCCGTTGGCGAGGGGCAGGAGGGCGGTGACCTGCGCCTCAGCCACCTTGGCGATCTCGCGGACCGTGTAGCTGGCGTCCTGCTCATGGAAGGTGATTTCCTGCACGCGGCCGTCGGGGCCGGTCCCGACGAGAAAGCAGGCCGGCGCGCCCTGGTCGGTGCCAGTCCGCCGCAGCGTCCAGAGGATGTCGCCGATCTTTGGCCCGGGCAGGTCGGTGAAGACCGGGCCGGGCAGGATGCGGCCGTCGGAGCGGGTGGCGAGACCCTTGAGATTGCGGCTGGCGACCTCGTGCCCGAAATCCACCTCGGTCGACTTGGTCAGCGGGTCGGCGGAAAGCGGAAGGGCCGACAGGGCCAGACACAGGAACGAGGTCAGAGGAAGCGGCAGCGGTTGGGCGGGAAAGGGCATGCAGGGGATCGTGGAAAAAACCGGGTGCCGGTTCCGGCGGGAAGATGGAGGCGGGGGGCAAGCCGGTCAATCGGTGACCGTGAGCGGCTTGCGGGCCTGGGCGGTGAAAAGGAGTCCGGGGAGGAGGTGGGTTTCCCAGAGCGGCAGGAGGGAGTCCCGTTTTTGGAAGCGGGTGCTGTCGGAGGCGCGGGCGATGCGTTCGAGCGAACCGGGCAGGTCGGTGGTCTGGTCCCGTTGGTCGGTGAAGAGGCGGGCGCGCTCCACCACGGCGAGGTAGAGCCCGTCGGTGTCGCGCTGGCGGCGGAGGATGGCGAGGTAATCAGAAAAACTCCGCGCCTGCGCGAGGGCGGCAGGATTGGTCGGGCCGGTCAGGGCGTCCAGCTGCGGGCCGGGGGCGAGGATGATTTCCAGTTCCTTGCCCGCCCAGGCGGCAGGGATGGGGACGGAGATGGTTTCGGCGGCGGAGGCGGACTGGTACCCGTGCCAGTGCAACGTGAGGGTCAGGTTGCTGCCCGGCGCGGCCTCCGGGCGCGAGCTTTGGAGGTTTTCGAGGTAGCCCACCGGCACCTCGGGGGTTTCCTCGAGGGAAAACCGGATGCGATCGGGGAAGGTGCGCTCCAGGGGGTTGAAGAGCCATTGCTGGAGGCTGGCGGTGAATTCGCCGACGCCCTGGTTGAAGCCCTGCGGACCGGGATAGATCCGGCTGAACCCCACCGGTTCCTCGCCGGGAAAATCCACCGTGGTGGTGACGCGGAAGCCGCGGGTGAAGCCGGCCTCGTTGGAGCCGGTCACCGCCTGGGCGATGCCGACGGCGGCGATGGCCGGCAGGAGCATCTCCTGGCGAACGACCGAGAAGTGGAGGGACTGCCGGTTGAGGCGGGCGGGGAGGCTGACTTCCACCGGCACGAGGTGCGGCTGGCGGCCGAGCTCGCCGTAGATGCCGGAGAGCCGGTCCTGGCTGAAGGCACCGATCACGCGGCCGGTGTTGCTGATTTTGACGGAGTTCAGCGTGCTGGGAAGAATCGTGACGACCTCCGCGGCGGCCATGGGGAGTTCGGTCGCCCCGAGTGAGAGCATGGGGTGACCGAAGGCGAGGACGCGGCGGCCGTCGACATGCGAGACGGTGCCGGTGGCGGCCAGCGTGATGTCGCCGACAGCCAGGGCGGCGGCCACGACATCGCCCGGCTGCAAATCGGGCAGGGGGGCATCCGGCTCCGGGGTGACGGCTGTGCCGCCGGCGTTGCCGCCGAGGGCGGTGAAGGCGAGCCCCAGCGGCTGGAGCTGCTCGCCGAGCAAACCGGCGGCCGCGGGGGAGAGGCCGCTCGCCGAGAAAACCGGCGTGAGGGCGCTGAAGCCGGAGGTATCCCCGGCGGCACCCACGCGCGCATCCCGCCGGCCTTCGACCGGAAGGCGCGGCAGCGTGCCGGTTGAAGGAGTGAGAGGTGCCGGCAGCGCGCTGACCTCCAGCATGTCCCCGATGGGAGTGAAGCCGGCGTAGCGGACGGTTTCAAAACGCTGGATCTGGTAGGAAAGGACGCCGACGATCCGGCCGTTGATGTAAAGCGGACTGCCGCTCATGCCGGCCACCGCGCCCATGTTTTGGACGCGCGGATCGGTCAGCTCGCATAGGATCAGGTCTTTGCCGGGGCCGAGAGCGTTCTGCACGACGCCGGACACTTGGACGCCGAAGGCTTCCGGTGTGCTGCCTTTGAAGACGGTCCAGACTTCGCCGTGCAGACCCGCACGGACTTCCTGGATCGGCATGACTGCCGCGCCGGCGGGCTGGGCCAGGAGGTGACCGCCGCCACCCGCGGCGGCCAGCAGGAAGAGGCCAAGCGAAAACCGGCGGAGGAAGGGGAGGAGACTCATCGGGAGGATGACGGCTGC
>CAISJA010000334.1 GCA_903885525.1 uncultured Opitutaceae bacterium | reverse complement strand
CAACCGAGCCACTTTCTTCGCTCAGTTCAGCCGTAGCTGTGGGACGGCTCTGTATGACAAAGTAGCCGAGCCGAAGGGACTGGAGGGGGTGGAGTTTGGCGCGGGCGCGGGGTCGCTCCGTCGGCGGCCGGCGGAGCGGGTGCGGCCGGCGGTGGGGGTCCGCTCCGCCGCCGGCGGGCGTCAGCGGACAAATGCGGTGACGAATTCGTGCACGGGCATGGCCTCGAGCCGGGCGCGGTCGGCAAAGAGGGCCATGAGCCGGGCGGCTGTCTCCGTGCCGTAGTGGGCGGCGAAGGCGGCCTCGGCCTTCTGCCGGAGGACCGGGATGCCCTCCACGCGGCGGCGGCGATGGCCGATCGGGTAGTGGACCTCCAGTTTTTCCGTCCGGGTGCCATCGTGGAAGAAGACTTGCACGGCGTTGGCGATGGAGCGTTTTTCCGGATCGAGGTAGTCCTTGGAGTACTGCGGGTCCTCGGTGACGAACATTTTGGCGCGGAGGGCGTCGATCCGGGAGTCGGCGGCGGCCTGGTCTTCGTAGTGGTCGGCGGTGAGCCGGCCATAGATCAGGCCGATGGCGGTCATGTACTGGATGCAATGGTCGCGGTCGGCGGGGTTGTGGAGCGGGCCGGTCTTGTCGATGATGCGGATGGCGGACTCGTGGGTGGTCAGCTCGATGCGGTCGATGTAGTCGAGGCGGTGCTTCACCACGGGGTGGAGCTGGATCGCGCACTCGACGGCGGTCTGGGCGTGGAACTCGGCGGGGAAGGATATCTTGAACAGGACGTTTTCCATCACGTAGCTGCCGAGCGGGCGACCGAGCTTGAGCTGGTTGCCCCGGAAGGAGGCATCCTGGAAGCCCCAGGTCCGGGCGGTGAGGACGGAGGGGTAGCCCATCTCGCCGGCCAGGGCGGTGAGAGCGAGGCGGACGGCGCGGCTGGTGGCGTCGCCGGCGGCCCAGGACTTGCGCGAGCCGGTGTTGGGGGCGTGGCGGTAGGTGCGGAGGGCGGAGCCGTCGAGCCAGGCGTGGGAAAGGGCGTTGATCACCTGGTCGCGGGTGCCGCCGAGCAGGGCGGTGGTGACGGCGGTGGAGGCGATGCGGACGAGGAGGACGTGGTCGAGGCCGACGCGGTTGAAGGAGTTTTCTAGGGCGAGGATGCCTTGGACCTCGTGCGCCTTGATCATGGCGGTGAGGACGTCCCTCATGGTGAGGGCGGGGCGGCCGGCGGGGAGGGTTTGGGTGAACGCGGCGACGGGTGTGCCGGCGGCCTGATTGCGGCTGAGCCAGTCGGCGGTGGCGAGGATGGCGCCGAGGTTGTCGGACGGGTGGCCCCATTCGGCGGCGAGCCAGGTGTCGTTGAAGTCGAGCCAGCGGACGATGGTGCCAAGGTTGAAGGCAGCCTGGACCGGATCGAGTTCGTAGCCGGTGCCGGGAACCCGGGCGCCGTTCCGGATGGAAGTGCCGGGGACCACGGGCCCGAGGAGCTTCGTGCAGGCCGGGTAAGCGAGGGCGAGGATACCGCACGCGAGGGTGTCGGCCAGGCACCAGCGGGCGGTGTCAAAGGCTTCGTCACTCGTGATCGGCGCGCCAAGCGCATACTCGGCGAGGTCGACGAGCAGTGGGTCGGGAGCGGGGCGGACGTTGCTGAGGTGGGAGGACATGAGGAAAAGGAGAAGGGGAGAATCTGGAAAACGGCATGCCGCTTCGGGGCCGGCGGGAGCGGCTCAGCCGCGCTGCGCCAGGGGCGGGAAAGGGCGGTGGTCCGGGCCGGTGTAGTGGGCGCCGGGGCGGATGATCTTGCCGTCGATACGCTGCTCGATGATGTGCGCGGCCCAGCCGGCGGTGCGCGCCATGACGAAGAGCGGCGTGAACAGGAGCATCGGCACGCCCAGGTGCCGGTAGGTGACGGCGCTGAACCAGTCGAGGTTGGGGAACATCTTTTTCTCGGCCCACATCAGGTCCTCGATCCGCTCGGCGATGTCGAAGAGCTTCTGGTCTCCCGCCTCGGTGGCGAGTTGGCGGGCAATTTCCTTGAT
>CAISJA010000333.1 GCA_903885525.1 uncultured Opitutaceae bacterium | reverse complement strand
GCCATCGCCGGCTACCTCAACCGCATCAGCACGAACAAGACCTACAACAAGCTCCACCACGACCTGGAGGGCTTCTTCCGCAGCTTCCCCGCCGGCGTGGAGATGCACCGCGTCTACCAGAAATGGAAGCGCGAGACCAAGGACTTCCTCGTCGGCTCCTCCCTCTTCGAGAAATTCGGCCTGCGCTACCTCGGCCCAGTCGACGGCCACGATCTGGACGCCCTGGTGAAAAACCTCGAGTTCGCCAAGCACGCCGATGTGCCCGTGCTCATCCATGTGCTGACCAAGAAGGGCAAGGGGCTGCCCGCCGCGATGGCGCACCCGGAGAAATTCCATGGCGCCAGCCCCTTTGACCCGGCCACCGGCGAAAGCGCGAAACCGGCGCCCGGCACCCCGCCCACTTATCAGGACGTGTTCGGCCAGGCCCTCGCCCGCTTCGCCCGGCAGGACCCCAAGATACTCGGCATCACCGGCGCCATGCCCAGCGGCACGGGCCTCTCCCACCTCGCGCGGGAGGTTCCCGGCCAGTTTTTCGACGTCGGCATCGCCGAGGAGCACGCCGTCCTCTTCGCCGCGGGCCTGGCCACCAAGGGATTCCGCCCCGTCTGCGCGATCTATTCAACCTTCCTCCAGCGCGCCTACGACATGGTGATCCACGACGTCTGCCTGCAAAACCTGCCGGTGACATTCTGTCTGGACCGGGCCGGGCTGTCCGCCAACGACGGCCCGACGCACCACGGCCTGTTCGACATCGCCTTCCTCCGCTGTGTGCCCAACGCCACGATCATGCAGCCGAAGGACGAGGATGAGCTGGTGGACATGCTCCACACCGCCCTGCAACTGCCCGGCCCCGGCTTCATCCGCTACCCGCGCGGCGCCGGCACCGGCCTCCCGCTCAAGCCCCGGCCCGCTGCGCTCCCGGTCGGCCAAGCCGAGGTGCTGCGCAAAGGCACCGACCTCATGATCTGGGCCCTCGGCCCCATGGTGCAGGAAGCCCTGCGGATCGCGGACCTCCTCCAAGCCGAAGAAGGCTGGTCCGTCGGCGTGGTCAACGCGCGCTTCGTCAAGCCGCTCGACCGGACCCAACTCCTCCACCAGGCCGCCGCCGTGCCGCTCCTCGTCACGCTCGAGGACCATGCCGTGACCGGCGGCTTTGGCAGCGCCGTGCTGGAGGCCCTACAGGAGGCCGGATGCCAGACTCCGCTCGAGCGCATCGGGTGGCCCGACTGTTTCGTCGAGCACGGCAGCAGCGTGGAGATCCTGCGCGCCGCCCACGGGCTTTCCACCGGGGAAATCGTGCGCCGCATCCGGGAACGCGCCCGCCGGCTCGGCCCGGCCACCGTCGAGGCCGGGGCCTGATACCGCCGCCACCCCGCCACGCCGCTTGAAAAGCAACGATCCCCTGCATGGCGTCACGCTGGAGCAATTGCTCCGGGAACTGGTGGACCGCCACGGCTGGGCCGGACTGGGTCGCCGCATCAACATCCGGTGCTTTCACTACCAGCCCAGCCTCACCTCCAGCCTCCGTTTCCTGCGCCGCACGCCCTGGGCCCGCGCCAAGGTCGAGGAGCTTTACCGCGAGCACCGCCTCGCCAGGCCCCCGCCGCCCGCCGTCGCTCCGCCCGGCGGCCCGCCGCACGGGCCGGCCTACTCCACCGCGGCACCACCGTCCGCCGGTCCGACTTCCTGCCGCGGCGCACCGCCTTCTTCCGAACAGGCATAGCCGAAGGCCAGGCCGAGCGCGATCAAGACCGTGAGTCGCAGGGTTCTCATCAAGGAGGGAGTGGGTTGTGGGGTGACCAACTTCTGACTCCGACCGGCGCGGAGGTGCCGGCTGGTGCGGGTAGGGGGAGTCGAACCCCCCTCTCAGCTTTGGGAAAGCCGCATAATAGCCGATATACTATACCCGCAAGGGTGTCGCGATTGAGCACAAGGGCGGGGCAGTGGGCAAGTCATGAATACGTCCTTCTGCTCTCCAGCGAACTTTTCAGGGTGACCGCATCCGCGTAGAGCACGCCGCCGCCGCTGGGCAGGCCGAACCCGATGCGCGTGACCCGGGCCACGGACTGCGGCAGCCGCTCGGTCAGATAGTGGCAGGTCGCCTCGCCTTCGACATCGTTGGAGAGGGCGAGGATCACCTCGGCGACTCCGCCGGTTTCCAACCGGGGAAACAGCGGGGCCAGATTGAGGTCCCCAGGGGCCACCCCGCGCAGCGGGGACAGCTTGCCGTGGAGCACATGATAGCGTCCGCGATAGGCTCCGGACCGCTCGATGGCCGACAGATCAGGCACATTCTCCACCACGCAGAGCTGCGCCGGATCACGCCGGGGATCCGCACAGATGGCGCACCGCTCCTCCTCCGCCAGGTTGCCGCAGACCTGGCAGCGGCGCACCGCCTGGGCGGCGGCCTGGAGCGCGCCCACCAGCTCGGGCAGCTTCTGCGGTTGCTCCACGAGCAGGTGCAGCGCGATGCGCTCGGCGGAGCGGTAGCCCACCCCCGGCAATTGCTTCAGCCGCTTCTGCAGGTTTTCCAGCGCCGGGGTCATGGGGAGGGAAACAGACTCAGAACATCCCCGGCATCTGGAAGGCCGAGGAGACGCGCTGCATTTCGGCCTCGTTGAGTTCCTTGGCCTTGGTCGCCGCTTCCTGCACGGCGGCGAGCACGGTGTCGGCCACCAGCTTGGCGTCCTCCTGCAGGAATTCGGCGTCGAGCCGCAGGGCGAGGAATTTCCCCGCCCCGTTGATCTTCACCTGCACGGCCCCGCCGCCACTGGAAAAATCCAGTTCGCGGGCCTCCAGGTTTTTCTGCAGCTCTTCCATCTGGCGCTGCATTTTCTGCGCTTGCTTGAGTAGTTTTCCGACGCCGGCCATGGTGAATCAGGGGGTTGGGATTGCGGTTTTTCGGATTGGGGCGGGCGCATCCGCCACTGGCAAGGCTAGACTTCGCGCAGCAGCGCACCGTACCCCTCGCGGTAAGTCGGAAAACCGGGACTCCAGTCCGTCATCTCCAGGAGCTTGCGATTGGCGATGAGCCGGTCTGCTGGGCCCGTTTCCCGGCGGCCCGCCGAGAGACTGCCGGCGAAGGCCGGGACCGGCCGGCCCAACGCGGCACAGAGCCAGCGGACGACCTCCCGCTTCGGTGCGGGCGAGCCGTCCGACACATTGAAGACCTCATGCCCGATCCCGGCCGGGGCCGCCAGGCAGGCGAGGATGGCGCGCACCACATCATCGCGGTGCGCCAGATTCATCCGCGGCGTACCCGTGCCGGGCAACGTCTCCACCCCGGCGCGCAGCTGATCGAGCAGGTTGTGGCGTCCCGGACCGTAAATTCCCGCCAGCCGGAGAATAAACCACCGGCCGATCCCCGCCTGCGGGCGGTGCAGCCGGCCTTCCGCCTCCGCCAAGATACTGCTGCGCCCGTCCCCGCCGGCGAGAGAAGCATTTTCATCCACCGCTTCTCCCCCACTCTGGGGATAGACGCCCGTACTGCCGGTATACACCAGCGTGCCGATCCGGCGGGAGCCGGTGGCCGCCCAATCAAGGATCGCCTGCATGCCCTCCACGTAGGCTTGCCGGTAGGCCGTGATTCCGCCCCCGCCGGCGCTGAGGCAGTTGAGCGCAAAATCAGCCTCCTGCGGCACCTGCCGGCGCCATCCGGCATCGAGGATTTCCGCCTGCACCACCCGGCTGACCCCGGCCGCGCGCAACGCCTCGGCCCGGCCGGGATTGCGCGTCAGCGCCGTCACCTCCGCGCCGGCCGCCAAAGCGGCCTCCGCCAGCGCGGTGCCCACGTAGCCGCAGCCGAAGATCATGAGATGCTTACCCGTCCAGTCCATGCGGCCAGTCCCGCAGACCCCGCCGGCAAACGCCAAGAAAAAATTGGGGTTCGCCTGCCGCAGCCCCGGCGTCCAACCTGCCGGCATGCCCACTGTCCTGGTGATTCTCGCCGACGGCTTTGAAGAGATCGAGGCCTTCGTCCCGGTCGATCTGCTGCGGCGGGCGGGGATCGCCGTCACGACCGCTTCGTTGTCCGACACCCGCCATGTCACGGGCCGGAGCAGGATCACCGCCCATACCGACGCCACCCTTGCCGGCGTCGGCGATCAGGCTTTCGACCTCGTCCTGCTGCCCGGCGGAGCCGGGGTGGAGCTGCTGCGGGCCGACCCGCGCGTCGCCGGGCTCGTGCGCCATCACGCCCAGGCCGGGGCGTGGATCGCCGCCATCTGCGCCGCACCCGTGCTCCTGCTCGACTGCGGCCTGCTGGCCAACCGGAAATATACCGCACATTTTTCCGTCGCCGATGAATTGCCCGACATTTTGAGCCAGGAAAAAGTCGTTCTCGACGGGCGGATCTGCACGTCGCGCGGTGCCGGCACCGCGTTGGAATTCGGGCTGAGGCTGGTGGCTTTGCTGCGCGGCGAGGAGCAGGCGGCAGACATAGCCAAAGCCATCTGTCTATAAAGACTTTGGGAGAAATACGCGTTGCCAGACGCGCGGGAATTAAATTGGCTGGGCAGGACCGGAACCGGCCCCGTTTCCGGAGTTTGCCATTTTGATCCAATTCTCGCCGCCCCCCGCAGTTTGGAAGCGACGGGGCGAAGCATTTTAAAAGGCCAAATCCATCCATGTGCGGCATCGCCGGCATCCTCGCCACCACGCTCTCCACCGAAGAGCGGGGCGAAGCCGTGGTGCGGATGGTGCGGCGGCAAAGGCACCGGGGACCGGATGAGTCGGGGGTGTATTCCCAGTCGTCCGCCACTCTGGGCATGTGCCGTCTCGCCATCATTGATCCGGCCAACGGACGCCAGCCGATGCACAGCTCCGACGGCCGTTTTTCGCTGGTTTTCAACGGTGCCATTTACAACTACCGCGAGTTGCGCGAAGAGTTGCAGGCCCAGGGGCGGGTGTTTCGGACCAACTGCGACACCGAGGTGCTGCTCGTCCTCTGCCAGCAGGCGGGCGCGTCCGCCCTCGGCCGGCTGCGCGGGATGTTTGCTTTCGCGCTGTGGGATGCGCAGGAGCAGCGTCTTTTCGCCGCGCGCGATGCCCTCGGCATCAAACCGCTGTATTTCGCCCGGCTGCCCGGCCAGGGCCTGATCTTCGCCTCGGAACTGAACGGCCTGCTCGCCAGCGGCCTGGTGGAAGGCCGGATCGATCCCGTGTCGGCCGGTGAATATCTGGCCTGGTCCGGCGTCCCGGCTCCGCGCACCATTTATGAGGGCATCATGGCTCTGCCGCCGGGGCACCGCCTCACCGCGGAACCCGACGGCCAGGTGCAGCTCCATGCCTGGTGGCATCTGCCCGAACCACGCCAACCGGACCGGGCGGCACGGACCTATCCCGAATTTGTCGCCGGCCTGCGGTCCCGCTTGGAGGATACGGTGCGCGCCCACCGCGTGTCCGATGTTCCGGTCGGAGCCTTTCTTTCCGGCGGCATGGATTCCACCGCCATCGTCGGCCTGATGGCGCGGCACGGCACCGGCCGGTTGAAAACCTTTTCCTTGATTTTTGAAGAACCGGGTTTTTCCGAACAGAGCAGCGCCCGGCTGGCCGCGCAAACCTTCGGTACCGAACACCACGAGGATGTTCTGACCGGCCCGCGGGTAGCGTCCGACCTGCCGCAAATCCTGCAGGCCTACGATCAGCCCACCGGGGACGGGCTCAACACCTACTATGCCAGCCGTCTGGCCCACGCGGGCGGGGTGAAGGTCGCCCTCTCGGGCCTGGGCGGCGACGAACTCTTTGGCAGCTATCCCTCCTTCCGGGACCTGCCCCGGCTGGAGACCCTGGTCCGGTGGTGGCGGCATTTGCCCGGATACTTGCAGCAGTCGCTGGTGCGGCGGCTCCGCCACCGCACCTCGGCCCGCTCCCGCAAACTGGCGGATTTCCTGGCCTACGCCCGCGATCTGCACGAGCTGGCCTCCCTGCAGCGCCGCGTCCTCCCGGAGGTGGTCCGGCTGGGTCTGCTCTCCGCCGATGTCCGGTCGCAGGCGGAACGCCTCGGGCCGCACCATCCGAGGCTGGATGATTTCGCCTTCGACCTGTTCGGGGCCGACAGTTTCCAGGTGATCAGCGCGTGGGAACTTCGCACCTACATGGCCGACGTCCTCCTCCGCGACAGCGATGTATTCAGCATGGCTCATTCGCTCGAACTGCGCGTGCCCCTGGTGGACACGGTCCTGCTGGAATGGCTCTGGCCACAGCCGCAGGAGTTCAAGCGGCATCACCGCCAGCCGAAGCAGGCCCTCGCGGACGCGGTCTCGGACGTGGTGCCGGCGGCCATCCGGCGCCGGCCCAAGCAGGGGTTTTCCCTGCCTTTCCCGCGTTGGATGCGGCACGAGCTGCGTCCGTTCCTCGAGGATTGCTTTGCCCCCGGCTCCCTCGCGCGCTGCCCGTGGCTCGACGCCTCCGCCGCCAGCCAGGTCTGGCGAAATTTTCTGGCGGGACACGACCCGCGCGCCTGGTCCCGGGTCTGGACCCTCGCCGTGCTCATCGCCTTCGCCAACCGACCGCCGCCCCGGTGAAGACCCTCCTGCTCAGCCCCGAACTCTTTCACGCCGAAGGCGGCATTGCTCGCATCATGCGCCTGTACCTGAAGGCGCTCTGCGAATTGGCCGGCGCGGAGGATACCGTGGTCAGCCTCGCCCGGAATGACCGACCGGGCACCGATCCCCATCTGGCCCGTTATGCCACCTCCGCCCTGCGCGGGCAGGCGGGCTGCTCCGGCCGTCGACTGGGGTTCATCCGGGAATGCCTGCAGCTGGGTGCGGAGGCCGACCGAGTGGTCTGCGGGCACCTGCATCACCTGCCCCTCGCCTGGCTTCTGCAGCGGCTGCGGCCGCAGCTGCGTTATTTTCTGGTGGCCCATGGCATCGAGGTCTGGCGCCCCTATTCGGCCTTGGAAGTCCGCGCCTTGCGCGGCGCCCACCGGATTTTCTGCGTCAGCGACTATACGCGCCGGCAGATGCTCCGGTTCTGCCCCGCGCTCGAGCCGGCCCGGCTGCAGGTCGTGCCGAACACCCTTGATCCGTTTTTCAGTGCGGACCTTCCGGCGATCTCCGGCCCGCCCCAGGACGGTGGCCCGCACGTGCTGGCCGTCTCGCGCCTGACCGGAGCCGACAGCTACAAGGGCGTGGACACCCTCATCGAGGCGCTGCCGGGATTCTTGCGCGAATACCCGCGGGCACGGCTGCGCGTGGTCGGCGGCGGCGATGACCTGCCGCGCCTACAGGCCCTGAGTCAAGCCGAAGGCGTCGCCGGGGCGGTCGACTTTGTTGGCCGGCTCTCCGACGAGGCCCTGCGCCGAGAATATGCCGCCTGCGATCTTTTCGCTCTGCCGAGCCGCAAGGAGGGCTTCGGCCTCGTGTACCTCGAAGCCATGAGCCATGGCAAAGCCTGCCTCGGGGCGCGCGCCGGCGGCGTGCCGGAGGTTATCAACGACCGCGTCGGGGCGCTGGCCGACTATGGCAACATCCCCGCGATCAGCTCCGCCCTAGCTGGCCTAGTGCGGCAGGCCCGCGACCCGGCCCGGATCCGCAACCATGCGGCAAGTTTTTCCTTTCCGTTTTTTCAACGCCGCCTCCGCGCGGCCCTCGCCTGATGCCCGCTCCCACCGTCCCCGAACTCGTCATCGAAGCCGGCCGGACCGAGCGCCACTACTGGCGCGACCTCTGGCGCTACCGCGAACTGCTGGGCTTTCTGGCCTGGCGCGACATCGCCGTGCGCTACAAGCAAACGGTGCTGGGCGCCGCCTGGGCGCTGATCCAGCCGGCGGTGACCCTGGCGATCTTCACCTTCATCTTCGGGCACCTAGCGAAGATGCCGTCCGGCCCGGTCCCCTATCCTCTCCTTGTCATGGCCGGTCTGCTGCCTTGGCAATTGTTCTCCAACGCGCTGACGGGCGCGAGCAACAGCCTCGTCTCCAATTCCAACCTGATCGCAAAGATCTATTTCCCACGCCTCCTCATGCCGCTCGCGGCGCTCTCGGTCGCGCTGGTGGACTTCGGGATCGTCCTCGGCCTCTACTTCGTCCTGGCCTGCTGGTGGCATTTCCTCCCCGACTGGAGGCTGCTGTTCCTGCCGGTCTGCGCCCTGCTGGGCCTGCTGGCCGCGCTGGGTGCCGGCCTGTGGTTCACCGCGCTCTCCCTCCGGTTCCGCGACTTCCGGTTCATCATCCCCTTCCTGCTCCAGCTCGGTCTCTTTCTCTCGCCGGTCGGATTCAGCTCCCAGAACCTGCCCAACTGGCGCCTGCTCTACTCCTTCAATCCGATGGTCGCCGTCATTGATGGCTTCCGTTGGTGCCTGCTCGGCGGCACCCAGCCGCTCTACTGGCCCGAGCTCGGCATCGGGCTCGCCGTCACCCTGCTCCTGCTCGGGACGGGGCTCTGGTACTTCCGCCGGACGGAGCGCGGCTTCGCCGACCTGATCTGACCATGGGCTCCGCTATCATCTCTGTCACCGGTTTGGGAAAGTGCTATGAGCTGCGCCACGAGAGCCGGCACGACACGCTGCGGGACACCCTGGCCGCCGCCGCCCGCCGGCTCCTCTCCGGCCCCCGCGCCGGCGGCACCACCGAGGAATTCTGGGCGCTGCGCGATGTCTCCTTCGGCATCGGGCAGGGCGAGGTCGTCGGCATCATCGGGCGCAACGGGGCGGGCAAATCCACCCTGCTCAAGATTCTCTCCCGCATCGTCGAACCGGCCGCGGGCACGATCCGGCTCCGCGGCCGCGTCGCCTCGCTCCTGGAGGTCGGCACCGGCTTCCACCCCGAGCTTTCGGGCCGGGAAAACATCTATCTCAACGGCGCCATCCTCGGCATGAGCCGCGGGGAGATCCGGCGGAAATTCGACGAGATCGTCGCCTTCGCCGAGGTGGACCGCTTTCTCGACACCCCGGTGAAGCACTATTCCAGCGGCATGTATGTCCGGCTCGCCTTTGCGGTCGCGGCCCATCTGGAGCCGGACATCCTGATCATCGACGAAGTGCTCGCCGTCGGCGACGTGCAGTTCCAGCAAAAGTGCCTCGGCAAGATGGAGTCGGTCGCGCGCGACGAGGGCCGGACCATCCTCTTTGTCAGCCATAACATCAGTGCGGTCGCCCGGTTCTGCCCCCGCGTGCTGCTGCTGGACCACGGACGCCTGCTCCTCGACGGCCCCACCGCCGCGGCCATCAACCACTATGTGAGCGCGGGCCACGAAAGCCCCGGCACCTCGCTCAACCTCGCCCCCGACGGCCTCACCCCGGGCGCCCCCCTCCGGCTGCACACGCTCACGCTCAACGCCGGCCAGCCGATGGTCAACCGCCAGCCCTTCACCGCCACGCTGCAGTTCACCGCCGACCGCCCGCTGCCGGCGGGCTTCGGCCTCGGCTTCAGCAATATTGACGGACGCCGGATTCTCACCCTGGAAAGCGACTACGACGGGCGGCTGCAGGCCATCCCGGCGGGCGCGCAGCAAAGCATCACCCTGCGCCTCCCGGTTCTGGACCTGATTCCGGGCCGCTACCGGGTCGATGTGGGTGCCTTTGGCGAGCAGCACCACGGCTACCACTACTGCCCGGATTGCGCCATCATCGACGTCCAGCCCGGTGCGACCACGCCGCCGCATGTCCACGGCGTCTATGGCGACTGGCGTCCGCCCAGCGACTGGCGCCTCGATTCCACCCCCGCCACCACCCGATGAAATTCCTCAAGGATCTCCTCCGCCCGCTGTGGCACCGTTACCGGGCCTGGCGCCTCCGCCGGCCCATGCCCAGCGAGACCTCGAAGTGCCGCGCCCGCCTCGCCCCCTATTGCACGGGCGATGGCGTCGATCTCGGCTTCGGGGGCGACCCGATCACACCCGAAGCCATCCGGGTCGACCTGCCCGAGCAGTATGGCGCGGTCGGAAGCCAGCGCGCCCAGTTGCAGGGCAACGCCGCCGACCTGAAATGGTTCCGCGACGACTCGCTCGATTTCGTCTTCTCCTCCCACCTGCTGGAAGACTTCGTCGACACCCGGGCGGTGCTGCGGGAATGGCTCCGGGTGCTCAAACCGGGCGGGCGCCTGGTCATCTCCTGCCCGGATGAGGCCGTCTACCGCGACTACTGCCGGCGCACCGGCTGGCACTACAACATCCATCATGTCCATGCGGATTTTTCCCTGCGGTTTGTGCAGGACCACCTCGCCGCGCTCGCCCCGGTGCGCTACCTGGTCGCCACTCCCGCCGTCGACATCTACGGCTGGGAAATGGTCGCCGAAAAGCTCCCCGCCGGATCATCCGTCCTGCCGGACCCGGCCGGCTCCGCACCCCGATCCCCGTGAGCGAGACCCTGCTCCGGCGCTGCTACCGGCGGCTCTACTGGGCCCCGCACGACTTGCGCCACTGGCGCGCCTTGGGGCGGATCCGCCATCTGGTCTACCTTGGGGGCGGAGGCATCGGCGACAGTCTCAACTGCTCCACGGTCGTGCACGAACTCAACCGCCGCTCTCCGGGCCGCGTCTCGCTCATGACCCCGTACCCGGAGTTGTTCGCGGCGCATCCCACGCTCCGCTCCCTGCATGCCTACGATGCCACCCTCCTGGCGGCCCTCGCCCGCCGGCGGCGGCCGGTTGTCCATCCGGCCTACGCCATCCCGCGGGGGCCACCGCCTCCGCCGAGGGCTCCCTCCGGTCACCTCGCCGCCCAGCTCTGCCGCAGTTGCGGGGTGACGGGCCGAATCGCCCTCCGCCCATATTTTTACTTCCAGCCCGGGGAAAAGGAACGCTTCGCCTCCTACCGGGATGCCGTCACCGTGCAGGCCTCCTGCCTCAATGCCCACCATGTCCTGCCGGCCAAAAACTGGCCGCCCGAACGCATGCAGGCCGTCGTCTCCGGCCTGCGCGGCCGTTACCGCCTGGTGCAGACCGGCCACCGGGATGATCCGCTGCTGGCAGGGGTCGAGGATCTGCGGGGCCGCCTCTCCCTCCGTGAATGCGCCGCCCTGCTGGCCCAGTCGCGCTTTTTTCTCGGCCTGGTCGGTTTCCTGATGCATCTGGCCCGCGCGGTGGACACCCGGTCCGTCATCGTGTACGGCGGCCGCGAGCACCCCTGGCAATCGGGCTATGGTGCGAATGAAAATCTGGTGGGCCTGACGCCCTGCGCCCCCTGCGGCCTGGACGACCCCTGCCCGGTCGGGCACCTGTGCATGACCCAGATCACCCCCGAACACGTCGGCGCGGCGGTCCGGCGCCTTGAAGCCCGCCTCACCCTCCCGCTGGAAACCGACGAACTCGACCTGCCGGCCGCCGCGCCCACCGCAGCCTAGCGGGTTGGCCGGCCTCCGCTGCGGCCGCGCCGATCCCGTCCATCACTCCTCTCTCCACTCGTGTCCACCGCCTCCCGCGATCTTGTCCTCGGTCTGGTCCACGGATATCCGGCCGCTATGGCCCGGCCGTTTCTCGCCACGCTCCGCCAGGCCGCCCCGCACGCCGAAGTTGTCTTCGCCAGCAGCGGGATCACCGGCCAGACCCGCCGCGAGTTGTGCGCCGCCGGCTGCCGGCTCCTGCCCTACCGTTACCTGCGGGCCCAAATCGCGGGCCGGAAAATCTGGCCGGGCAACACGCGCTGGCACTGGTGGCATCGCCACTATGCCGCCTGGATCAACCGGCTCCCGGGGCTGAGCCCCGCCGCCGCCCTCCGCTGGCGGGCCCGGGTCGCCCGGCATTTTCTCGATCCCAACACCCGGCGTTTTCTGGAATTTTACCTCAACCTCGGACCCCGGCTCGCCGGCTATGACCGGGTTCTGATCACCGATGTGCGCGATGTCGTCTTTCAGGCTGATCCGTTCGCCCTCCTGGCGGGCGAGGGCATCCTCTATGGGTTGGAGGACTCCAGCCAGACCATCGGCACCCAGTGGGCCAATTCACTCTGGCTTGCGCAGGTCGCCGGCCCCGCGGTCCGCGATGAGCTGGCCGCCGCCCGCATCTCGTGCGTCGGGGTGGTGCTCGGCTCGGGCCGGGTCATGGCGGAATACCTCCGCCTCATGGTGGAGGCGCTCACCCGGCCCGGCATCAATGTCGCCAATTTCCACGGGGCGGACACCGGCGCGCACAATCTCGTCGTCCACCGCGGCCGCCTGCCCCGCCCCCGCTACGCCGACCTCGACACGGGCGGTATCCTCAACCTGCACGGTTTGAATCCCGCCTGCCTCCGCTGGACGGACGACGGGCTCCTCGCCGACCGCCAGGGCCGCCCCTTCGCCGTGGTCCATCAATACGACCGGCATCCCGAGATCACCGCCCGGCTGCTGCCGCGCCTGGGCACCGCCCCGGCACCACACGCCTCCACCGACCGCTTCTTCCAGCACACCTGACGCGCCATGCGCTCCCTCCGCCAACTGCTTCACCACTGGACCGGCCACGGCCCCCACTCCCTGGCTGCCTTTGCCGAAATTGCCCGCGCCCGGACCGATTACGCCCCGGGTGTGCATCGCGCCGAGGACTTCACCGGGTTGCTCACGTCCGCCACCTCGCCGGCCGTGGTCCTGCGCCCCGGGCACGCCCTGCTGGGGCAGGTACCCGCTTGGGAACAACTTCCCGACGGCCCGCGCTACCGCGAGGATGGGCTGGTCCCGATCCCGACCAAGCACCTTTACTCCCTCGCCGAGGGTGCGATCATCACCGGGGATGGCATCGTCTACTGTCCCCGGACGCGGCGGGCCGTCGCCGAGACCGTCCGCCAATGGACTGCGCCGGCGAACCGTCATCCGGTCCTGGGCGCGCTCGGCTACCCGGCGGCCCGGCGATTGGCCGGCCGGGCGCTGAACCTCGCCACCCTCAGCGGCGAAGGCTTCTATCACTTCCTGCTGGAAGCGCTCCCCCGCCTGTGGCTGGCCCGCCCGTGGCTGGACCAGATCGACCACTTCCTTTGCAACGGCTCGCACCGGACCTTCCATGCCCGCTGGTTGGCCCAGGCCGGCATCCCGCCGGAAAAAATCGTGTGGATGAGCGGCCTCTGCCACTATTCCTCCCCGCAGGTTCTCTTCACCGATGACCTCATGCGCGACCAGCAGCCCGGGGCCTGGAATGTGGCGGCCCTCCGCGGCCTGTTTCCCCCGGCCAGCCCCGCCCGTCCGGGGCGCAGGCTCTGGGTCAGCCGGCAGGATGCCCAGGTCCGGCACCTGGCGTGGGAATCCGAACTGCTCGGTCAACTCCCCGGTTTTGAATCCGTGCGGCTGAGCGAACTCAGTCCGGCCGATCAGCTCCGGCTGGCCTCCGAGGCCGCCGTCATCGCCGGTCCCCATGGCGCGGGACTCAGCCTGCTGGCTTTCGCCGCTCCGGGAGTCAGGCTGGTCGAGCTCTTCCCGCACCCGCAGCGGCAGCCCGTCTACGACCGGCTCTGCCAGCTCGTGCCAGGCAGCTACGCCTGGGCGGTCACCGATTTCCAGCGGCCGGACGGGGCGGCCCGACTGGCCGGGGCCATCCAGAGTTTCCTCGACCAGCCACCCGCCCGCTGACGCCCACGGTTTCTCCGGCCACCCGCCCATGCTCCGGCCCCGACCTCACGCCGCCTCAATCGCCCGCCCGGGCGGCCCACCACCCGGGGCACCGGACGCACTGTGTTGCCGGAGGCCGCACCCATGAGCGCGGCCTTGCTCGTCCCCTGTTACCACGCCGTCCGCTACCTGCCCCGCCTGCGCGTCCAGGTCGATCGGCTGGCCCCGGCGTTTGACGAGGTGATCCTCGCCGATGATGGCAGCACCGACGCCACCGCGGACGAAGCCGAACGCCTGGGATTCCGCGTGATTCGCCTTCCCGCCAATCTCGGCCCCGGCGGTGCCCGCAACGCCTTGGCCGCGGCGTCCTGCTCCGAGTGGATTCATTTCCACGATGTGGACGATGAATTGGCTCCCGATTTTCTCGCCCATGTCCTCCCGCTCGCGGACGCCGGCTGCGACGCCGTCCTCCACGAGACCGACTTCATCGACGAGCAGACCCGCGCGCTGCTAGTCCGCTGGTCATTGGATCCGGCGGCCCTGGCCCGCGATCCGGCCGAGGCGCTGCTGCGCCAGCCTTTGCCAACCATGAGCAGCTTCCTGCGCCGGACCGTGTTCCTCGCGCTCGGGGGCTTCCACACCGGGCGGCGCTGTTTTGAGGACGGCGACCTGCATTTTCGCCTCGCCGCCGGGGGCGCCCGTCTGCGGCCATTGCCCCGGGTCCTCGAATGGAGCCTCCGCCACAAGCGCGGGGCCGGGGCCGATCAGTGCTACTGCTTCCAATGCCGGCTCTGTTTCCTGGAGGACTACGCCGCCCTCCACCCCGCCCGGCTGCATCCCGCCATCGCCGCGGAGGCCGAACACGCCGCCGTCCAATTGCTGCAGCTCGGCGATCCTGCGGGCGCACGGCGCGCCATTGCCCTGGCGCGCGCGCTGGGGCGTCCGGTGCCCTTCTCCCATCACCCGCTGATCCGTGTCCTGCGCCGGTTCCTTCCCGCCACCCTGCTGCTGCGCTGGCAACACCGCTGGCGCCGCCGGGCGCGGCCCGCAGCGCTTCGCGGCGGCTGACCTGCTTCCCCTCACCATGCTCCTGCTCCTTCGTCTGCTTCGTTTGCGCCTCGCCGGCATCCGGCTGCAATCTCCCCGGCAGCTGGCCGCCGGAATCGAAGGCCGCCGGGGCTGGTCCGGCCAAGGCCAGGGCCGGATCGAAATGGGGTCCGGTGCCTGGATCGAGCAGGGTGTCCTGCTCCATGCCTATGGCGGCGCCATCCGGATCGGCCCGAACGCATTTCTCGGTCCCTACACGGTCATCTACGGCCACGGCGGGGTGGAGATCGGGGCCGACTGCCTGATTGCCATGCACTGCCGGATCCTGTCGTCCAACCACACCGTGCCTCCCTTCGGCACCGAAATCCGCTCCCAGCCCGACGTGTTGCGCCCGACCAAAATCGGGCGCGATGTCTGGCTCGGAGCCGGCGTCACTGTCCTCGGCGGCGTGACCATCGGCGACGGGTGCATCGTCGGCGCCGGAGCGGTGGTCACGAAGTCACTACCCCCGGGCAGCATCGCCCACGGAACGCCGGCCACCGTTCATGGCCATCGCGCCGGCAGCCCGAGCTGCTAAGGTCCGTGTTCCTTTCCGTCCTCATCCCCACCCACAATCCGCAGCCGGACCGGCTGCGCCGGACCCTGGCCGGCCTGCGGGCCCAGACGCTCAGCCCCGCCGCCTGGGAAACCATCCTCGTCGACAATGCGTCCGTCCCCCCGGTGGCCCTGGCTGACTACGGTGGCGTGGCCCCGCCCAATGCGCGGCGGGTGCCGGAACCGCAGCTGGGCCTTTCCGCCGCCCGCCGCCGCGGCTTTGCCGAGGCGCGCGGGGATTATCTGGTGATGGTCGACGACGACAATGTCCTCGCGCCCGACTACCTGGCCGAGGTCGGGAGGATTTTTGCCGCCCAGCCTCAACTGGGCGCAATCGGCGGCCCCAGCCGCCCGGAATATGAGACCGCCCCACCGGCATGGCTGCGGGAGTTTGAAGGCCTGCTGGCCTGCCGTGATTTCGGCCCGGCCGTGCAACTTGCCTCTGGGCTGTGGAACGAACCCCACGAGCGAAACGAATACCCGCCCGGCGCGCCGATCGGGGCCGGGATGGCCTTGCGGCGCTCCGCCCTGGACGCCTGGCTCAACGAACCCACGGCCACCCGCCTGAGCGACCGCCGCGGCGGCGAACTGAGCAGCGGCGGGGACAACGACATCGTCCTTGCCCTCCTGGAGCAGGGCTGGGCCGTGGGGTATTTTCCGACCCTGGCCGTCACCCATCTTATCCCTTCCGCACGAACAACGCGCTCTTACCTCGCGCGGCTGAACCGCGGCATCGCCAAATCCTGGGTCCAGGTTCTGACCAAACATCAGGCCTGCCCGTGGGGCCCGATTCCGGGCTGGACCGTACCACTGCGGCAGATCAAGGCCTGGTTCGTCTACCGCGCCTGGTCCGGACCGGCGGCCTACATCCGCTGGCGGGGTGCCTGCGGACATTTCGAGGGCCGCGCCAGCCTGGCCGGTTTTCCAGCCCGGGCCGGAAAACCAAGCCGGACGGGCAGCTCCCATTCCCCTCCCTAACACCCGCCACCCCATGTGGGCAGCACTTCGTCACGCCGGCTTCGGCAAGGCCCTCTACCACACTTGGCACCGGCCGGTCGGCTGGCTCCGCGGCCTCCTCGCCGACGGAGGCCCTTGGGAGCGCCGCCGCACTACGGCGGGACGGCGTGGGATGGAGGCGGCCGCGTGGCAATTGCCCGTGCCGGCCGTCCCGTCCGGCCGCCCGGTTGAACTGCATCTGCTCACCGGCCGGCGCTTCTGGTATCAAACGGCCTTCTGCCTCTGGAGTTTCGCCCGCCAGTCGGACCGCCCACTCGCTCCGATCCTCTACGACGACGGCACCCTCACGGCCGAACACCGGCAGCCGCTGGCCCGCCTTTTCCCCAACGCGCGCTTTGTGGCCCAGGCCGAAATCACCGCCCGGCTCGATGCCAGCCTGCCGGCGGACCGCTTCCCGGTTCTGCGCGAACGCTGGCTGCATTACCCGAACATCCGCAAGCTCACCGATGTGCACGCCGGATGCCGCGGCTGGAAACTGGTCCTGGATTCCGACCTCCTCTTCTTCCGCCGGCCCGCCCTACTGCTGGAGTGGGCCGACCAGCCATCCCGCCCGCTCCATGCCGTCGACTGCCAGACTTCCTACGGCTACTCGCGTCCCCTGCTGCAGGCCCTGGCGGGAGCCCCGGTCGCCGACCTGATCAACGTCGGCCTGACCGGACTCGACGGCGGCACGCTCGACTGGGAAAAAATCGAGCACTGGTGCGCGACCTTGATCGCCCGCGAACGCACCAACTACTTCCTCGAACAGGCGCTGGTGGCGATGCTGCTGGCGGGCCGGGCCTGTGCCATCGCCCCGGCCGGCGACTACGTGACGATGCCGGTCGCACCCGAAGCCCGGGACTGCCGCGCCGTCATGCATCACTACGTCGCCGGCTCGAAACGCTGGTACTTCCAGCACTGCTGGAAAATCGCGCTGCAGCCATGACCCGGCCGCTGGTCAGCATCCTCATGCCCGGCTACAACGCCGCGCCCTTTGTCGAGGAGACGCTGCGGGCCGCCTTTGCCCAGACCTGGCGGCCGCTCGAAGTCATATTTGTCGACGACGGTTCCACGGACGACACGGTGGCCCGGGCGCGCGGCTTCGTCCCGCAGGGATTGCACCTTCTCACCCAGGCGAACGGCGGCGCAGCATCCGCCCGGAACCAGGCGCTGCGCACCGCGCGGGGGGACTTCATCCAATACCTCGATGCCGACGATCTGCTGGCCCCGGACAAAATCGAACGGCAGCTCGCCCGCGCCGCCGCTGAACCGGCGGACACCGTCCTGACGGGGCGGTGGGGCCGTTTCACCCAGGCACCGGACGCGGCGGAATTCAGGGACGACAACCCGCTCTGCGCCGATCTTTCGCCCCGCGCCTTTTTCCTGCGCTACGGCTCCCATGACTGCATGATGCATCCCGCCGCCTGGCTGATCCCCCGTGCCCTAGCCGCGGAGGCCGGCCCGTGGGACGAGCGCCTGAGCCTGAACGATGACGGCGAATATTTCGCCCGAATCGCCGCCGCCGCCGGGCGTCTGGCCCATTGCGCCGACGCCCTTTCGTATTATCGCTCCGGAGTGCCCGGCAGCCTGAGTCACCAGCGCCGCCGGCGTCATCTCGAATCGGCCCATCTCGCCCTCACCCGCATCACGGACCGGATGCTGGGCGTGGAAGATTCACCCGCCATGCGCCGGGCCGCCGCCGACCTCTGCCAGCGTTTCGCATACGACTATTTTCCGGCGGGGCCCGACCTGGTCGCCCGCGCGCTCACCCGCAGCCGGGAACTTGGCGGCTCCGGCCTGCCACCGCTCGGCGGCCGCGGGTTTCGCTGGCTGGCCCGGATCATCGGCTGGCGGACCGCCCGCCGCCTGCAGGTTCTGGCTGGCAAATTTCCCGCCCCCTTACCCGACTGACCGATGGCTGTCCGGCTCTTCCATCCGATGGCGGCAAATTTCATCCAGCAAGTGGCGCGCTCGCTCCACGAGGCGGGACAACTGGACCGCTATTGCACCAGCATCCGCGCCCATCCCGGCTCCCGCGGCCAGCGCGCCCTCTGCACCGCCGCGCGCTGGGCCGGCTTCGACTTGGAGCGTGATTTGGCCCGGCGGGCGATCACCGAGTTACCCCTCGAGCTGGTCGAATCCCGCCCCTGGGGCGAGGCTGTGCGCGTGGCGGTGGCCCGTCTCCTCCGCGGCGACGGCCGCGCTCATGACTGGGTCTGGGAGCGGGCCGAGCAGGCCTTTGACTGCGCGGTCGCCCGCCGCCTGCATCCCGGCCTGAGCGGCGTCTATGGCTACGAATTCAGTTCGCTGGCGACATTCACCCGCGCCCGCGCCTTGGGCCTGCCGGTTGCCTACGACCTGACTTCGCTCGAACCTGGATTCGTCCAGCACCTGCTCGAAGTGGAAGCGGCGCGTTTCCCCGAGCTCAACACGCCCTTTCTGCGCTGGGTCGCCGCCCGGGAGCCGGACCGGCTCCGGCGCCGGCGCGCTGAATTCCAGGCCGCCAGCGTGGTGCTCGCCAATTCGCAGCTCACCCGGGACAGTTACGCGGCGGCCGGGCTGGACACCTCCCGGGTGCGCGTGCTCCACTGCGGTTCACCACCGTGCGCCGACCGCGACGTGGCGCTCTCCGGCGGCGGCCCGCCGCAATCGCCGCTGGCCCTCGTCTGGGCGGGCACGTTCAGCGTGCGCAAGGGGGCGCATTACCTGCTCGACGCCTGGCGGCAACACCGGCTCGGGCGGCACGCTCGCCTGCAGATCTTCGGCTCGGTGGCCCTGCCCGACCGGGTGATGCACCCCTTGCCCGAGGGCGTCGAAATTTTCGGCTCCGTCCCGCGGCAGGAACTGCTGGCCCGGCTGGGCCGGGCGGATGCCCTGCTGTTCCCCACCCTCTGCGACGGCTTCGGCCTCGTCGTGGCGGAAGCGTGGTCCCGCGGGGTGCCGGTCATCACCACCCGCCGCGCCGGCGCGGCGGACCTGCTGCGCGCGCAGGAAAACGGGTTGCTGATCGAGGCGGCGAACCCCGCGGCCATTGCCGCCGGGGTCGAGTGGTGCCTCGCCCACCGCCCCGAACTGCGGGCGATGCGCGAGGCCGCCCTCGCCACCGCCGCCGGCTGGCAATGGTCCGACTACCGGCGCCAGCATGCGGCCGTGCTCCGCGCCGCCGGTCTCTTTTCCCCGGCCCCATGAGCCTCCGCCCCGCCCCGCTGATCTGCCTGCTGACCGCCGGCCATGTGTCGTCCACACCCCGGGTCCTGAAGGAGGCCGACACGCTCAGCGCCGCCGGCTACCGCGTGCACATTGTGGCGGCCCGCAATTTCGCCCCGTCCGACCGGCTCGACGATGCCCTGCTGGCGCAGGCCCCGTGGCAAATCACCCGCCTCAGCGCCACCGACGGACCGGGAGCCTTGGCCCGGAAGCTCATGCGGCAACTGGCCCGCCGCCTCATCCGGGCAAAACCGGGCGCCACGGTCCGGCTAGCGGCGCGCGTCCAGTACGCCGGCGCGATCGCCCAGACCAGGCTGGCCGCGCGACTGCGGGCCGACCTTTATCTCGGCCACCAACTGGCCGGCTTGCCCATGGCCGTCCTCGCCGCGCAAGCCGCCGGCACCCTGGCGGGTTTCGACCTCGAGGATTATCATGACGGGGAAACGGCGGAGGCCATGCGCGACCCGGCCCTGGCCGCTGCCGCACACATCCTGCAGTCGCGCCTGCTCCCCGCCTGCCGGCACCTGACCGCAGCCTCCCCCCTCATCGCAGAAAAGTACGCGCAGGAGCACGGGGTCAACCCTCAGGTCCTGCTGAATGTTTTTCCCCTCTCCCAGGCACCACTCGAGCCTGCCATTCCGCCCCCCATCACCGCGGAATCTCCGGCCGTGCTCTACTGGTTTTCCCAGACCGTCGGGCCCGGCCGCGGGCTGGAGGCCATGGTGCGGGCGGCAGCCCGGATGCACACCCCGGTGGAATTGCAGCTCCGGGGCCATGTCTGGCCGGACTACCGCGCCGGACTCGACCGGCTCGCCCGCGAGGTCGGACTGGCCCGGCCGATCCGTTTCCTGCCCCTCGGGCCGGCCACCGAAATGGCCCGTCTCGCCGCCCATGCCCACCTTGGCCTCTCCACCGAGGAAGCAAATACCCCCAATCACGATCTGTGCCTGGCGAACAAAAGTTTCATCTACCTGCTCGCCGGGCTGCCCCAGCTCCTTTCGGCCACGCGGGCCCACCGCCTCCTGGCACCCGGCCTCGGCGCCGCCGCCCGGCTGGTCGACCTGCCGGAGCATGGAGAGACCGCCCGGACGGTCGACGCCCTCTTGAGCGATCCCAGGCACTGCACCGAAGCACGCGCCGCCGCCTGGCGCCTCGGACGCGAACGCTACAACTGGGACTTCGAACAATCCGTCTTCCTCGCCTCGGTCCGCCGCCTCGTGCCGCTTTCCCGATGAATTTCTCCCCCGCCCCGGAGAAAAATATCCCGCGCGCCTGACCCGCCGCCCTGCCATCCCCATGCCCAGGCTGCTCATCGTCTCCGCCCACTTTCCGCCGGTCAACACGCCGGACATGCAGCGCGTCCGCATGAGCCTCCCCCATTTTGTGGATGCGGGATGGGAGGTGGTGGTCCTGACCGTCGACGATCATGAGCCGATCGCCCCGCTGGAGCCGGAGCTGCTCGCGACCGTGCCGCGCGCCGTCATCATCGTGCGGACACCGATCTTCTCCCGGCGCTGGACGCGCTGGCTCGGGATTAACAACCTCGGCCTGCGCTCGCTGCCGTTTCTCCATCGGGCCGGCGCGAGGCTGCTGCGCCGGGAGCGTTTCGATGTCGTCTATTTCTCCACGACCCAGTTTATCCTCATGCCGCTCGGGCGCCTCTGGCGGCGCGAATTCGGCGTGCCCTATGTGATCGACCTGCAGGACCCTTGGCTGAGCGACTATTACAGCCAGCCGGGGGCGCCCCGGCCACCGGGCGGCTGGAAATATTTTTTCGCCCAGGTCTCGGCCCGCCTGTTCGAGGGCTGGACGCTGCGCCGCGCCGCCCATGTGCTCAGCGTCTCCAGCAGCTACCTCGACACCCTGCGGCGGCGCTACGCGTGGTTCGGGGGCAACTATTCCAGCGTGCTGACCTTCGGCGCGCCCGATGCCGACTTCATCCTCGCCCGGGCCAGGCACGGAAGCCAACCCCGTCTGCTGCCCGCCACGCCCACACTCAAGATCGCGTACGCGGGCCGCCTGGGGCCGGACATCCAGCCCGCCTTGGAAACCCTCTTTGCCGCGGTGGCCATGCTCCGGCATTCGGCCCGGCCGATCGAACTGTTCTTTTTCGGCAGCTCCTATGCCCCGGTCGCCCAGGCCAGGGCGACAACCACGGAAATCGCCGCGCGCCACGGCATCGGACACCTGGTGCACGAACACCCCGCGCGCATCGGCTACCTCGATTCCCTCCGCCTGCTGCTGGAAAGCGATCTCTGCCTCTTGCTCGGCTCCTCCGACCGCGCCTATTCGCCTTCCAAGGTTTACCCCACGCTGTACGCCGGGCGCCCCGCCGTGGCGCTTGCCCCCGCCGGGAGCGTCCTCGAAAGCCTGCTGGAGGAGCTGGGCGGCGCCGCCCTCGTGCGTTTCCAGCCCGGAGCACACTCCGATCCCGCGGCGGCCGCGCAACTGGCCGAGCTGTTCCGCCGCTTTTCCACCCATCCGGCCGATCCCCTCGGGCCGCCGCCCGACACCGCCAGGCTGGAGGCCAAGTACACGGCCGCCGCCATCGCGGCGCAGCAGCTGGCGATCTTCAATGCGATCATCTCGCTCCAACACCCGGACCACGCCCCCCTGCGCAACAGCGAATACTGGTCCGCCCTGCCGGAATCGCCGCCCCACCAGCCATGAAGGAACCGCTCCGCCGGCTGCTCGCCCATGCCATGGCCGCCCTCCTGCGGCTCGGCAGCCGCCACTACGTCCTCCGCCCCGCCCCCGTGCTCGTCGTCGCCCCCCACGCCGATGACGAAACCCTCGGTTGCGGCGGCCTGCTCGCCGCCAAGGCCTCCGCCGGCCAGCGCGTGGCCGTCGCTTTTCTCACCGACAGCGCCGGTGCCGGCTCCAGCGCGGCTTTGGGCCGGTGCCGCACCGGGGAAGCCTGCGCCGCCCTCGCGGCCCTCGGCCTCCCGCCGGACTCGGCGCATTTCCTGGGCGCACCGGACGGACGGCTGGATCGGCTGGAGCCCGGCGAAGCCCGGGCTTTGCAGGACCAGCTGGCAGAGTTGCTCCGCACGGTGCGCCCCGCCGAAATCTTTCTCCCTTTTCTCGGCGGCGGCAGCACTGAGCACGATGCCGCCGTTCGGATCGGCCGGGCCGCCCTCGCCGCCACCGGTTGCACTCCCGTGGTCTGGGAATATCCGGTGTGGGCCTGGTGGAATGCGCTCCGCTTGCGCGGCCGATTGTTCCGGCCCGGGGGCAATGTCCGGCTGGAGCTGCCGCCCGACTGGCTGGCGCGCAAACGGCAGGCGCTGGCCTGCCACGTTTCCCAAACCTCCCCGGCCGGCCCGGAGCCGGCCTTCGTGCTGCCGGCCGTCCTGCGGGATCGCGCCGCCTCGCCCACGGAATTTTATTTCCAATCCCACTCGTGAACGCGCCTGCCGATGAAGCACGCCCCCAGCACCCAACTCCAGCCCCGCCGCCGCCCCGCCTTGTGAAGCGCGTCCTGCTCATCAGCCCGCATTTCCCTCCGGTCAACGCTCCGGACTGCCAGCGCATCCGGATGAGCCTGCGCTTTTACCGGGAATCCGGCTGGGATGCCGTCGTCCTGGCCGTGCATCCCCGGCATCGGGCGGACTGGCACGACGAATCGCTCAAGGAAAGCCTCCCGACCGACGTGCCGGTGCACTACTGCGAGGCCCTGCCGCTCCAGTACACGCGCCTGCTCGGCATCCAGAATCTGGGGCTGCGTTGCCTCCTCGCGTTGCATCGGAAAGCCTGCGCCCTGTTGCGGGAAGGGCATTTCGACCTGGTTTTTTTCAGCACCACGCAGTTCATGGTCATGCCGCTGGGGCTGCTCTGGCAGCGGCGCTTCGGCGTGCCCTATGTCATCGACCTGCAAGACCCGTGGCGGAGCGACTATTACGAGCGCCCGGGTTCGCCCCGTCCGCCCGGCGGCTGGAAATACCAGTTTGCCCGCCTGACCGCCTGGATGTTTGAGGAACGCACTTTCCGCGGGGCGAAGGGATTCATCAGCGTCTCGCACTATTATTTCCGCAACCTTGGCGCCCGCTACCCGTGGTTCGGGGCCAAGCCCACCCAAGTCATCCCCTTCGGGGCGCCGCAGGCGGATTTCGATTTCCTGCGCCGTCAGCCGGGCCGGGGACAGCTCGCCCCCGCGGGAAAAATCCACCTGGTGGCGGCCGGCGCACTCGGGCCGGGCTTCAGCCACGCGCTCCGCGTGCTTTTCTCCGGCCTGAAGCGCCTGCGGATGCAGCAGCCCGCCCTGGCCGACCGTCTCCGCCTCCACTTCGTGGGCACGAGCTACGCGCAGCCGAAAATGGCCGTGCTGTCCGCCCGGCCCATCGCCGAGGCCTACGGGGTGGACGATCTGGTCGAGGAAATGCCCTACCGCATCGGCTATCTGGACTCCCTGCGCCTCATGCAGGCTGCGGATGCCTTGCTGATTCTGGGCTCGGATGACCTCGCCTATTCGCCTTCCAAAATCTACCCGTGCTATCTGACCCAGCGCCCGATTCTGGGTCTCGCCCATCACGGCAGTCTGCTGCAGTATCTGCTCGGGCAGCTCCACGCCTGTCAGGTGGTCAGCCTCCTCTCCCCCGGCTTGGAAACGGCCCCGCCGCACGAAGTCGCTTGGCTCCTCGCCCTCGCGGCGGAAGGGCGGCTTCCTGCCACCGCAGGGCAGGAAGCCTGGTTCCAGTCGCATCTCTCGGCCCGGGCCTGCACCGCCCGTCAGTGCACGTTCTTCGAGTACGCCCTATCCCTCCCGGCGACCCCGGCCCTCGGCGCGCCCCTCCCCTGAACCGGAATCGGCACGACCGCCGCCAACAAAAACAATCCTCCTGATGTCCCCCCTCGCCGCCCGTAGCTTCGACCGCCTCATGACCCTCGGCGATGTTGCCGAGGGCTTGCGGAGGAATCTGCGCGGCCATCTGGCCGCCGTCGCCCTGGTGCTCGCGGCGGAGAGCGCCGTGCTCTGGTTCACCCAAAGCCCGGGAATGCTGGCCTACGCCCTGATTGCGCTCGGCACCTGGATCGCCCTGGCCGTCTGGTCCGGCCGGGGGATCGGCCTGCCCATGCTGCCGGTCTTCGTCCTGCAGCATTTCGCGACCTTTGCCCTGCCCATCATCGTGGACCACGAGGTGCTGCGAACCTACGCTCCGGAGGTGCTGACCCGGGCCGGGGTCGAGGTGCTGGTCTTTTCCCTCAGCCTCACGTTGTCCTGGCGGATTTTCATGGCAACCCTGGTGCCGGGTTCGGCGTATTCCCACGCGCTGCAAGGCTTCCAAAAGGATGACCTGCCGCGCCTCAGCCAGCTGGGCTTCATGCTCGTGGCCGCGTCGACGGCTTTTCAGCTCATCCAGGCCACGGAACTGAACAGCCTGATCTATTCTGCCCTGCCCCTCGGGAGTTATCCCATTGTCAATGCCGTTTCCTCCGGAGTCGGCACGTGTGGATTTTTTCTCATCTCCATGCTGGTGGGCCCGGGGGATCTGGCCCCGGAGCGGCAGGCCTTGTTCTGGCTCTTGCTCGCCGTCAATTGCCTGATGATCGCCGCCGGCTTTCTCTTGTCGGCGGCCGCCATCACCGTCGGCGCGGTTTTCATCGGGCTGCTCTGGAGCACCGGACGGATACCCTGGAAATTCCTGATCGTGATCATGCTCCTGTTCGGGTATTTCAACCTCGGTAAATTCGTCATGCGCGAACGCTACTGGCAGGCGGAGGAGGGTGCCGCCCGTGCCCAGCTTCCGCTCGGCCGCCTGCCCGCCGTCTACCTCGAATGGACGCAGGCCAGCTGGGACATCATCACCGGCACGGCAGATCCCGATGCCGCCCAACGGCAAAAAAAATCCGCCGACAGCACGAAGAGCGGGCAGAGCCTGCTCGACCGGATCAACAATCTGCAGAATCTGCTCTACGTCATCGATGCGATGGATAACGGGCACATGACTCCGCTGCACGGTGAGACCTATGCCCTGATCCCCCCCTTGCTCGTGCCCCGGATTTTTTGGAACGACAAGCCCCGGGCCCATGAAGGGCAGGTCATCCTGAACGTGCATTTTGGCCGCCAGGATCTCACTTCCACCTACGAGACCTACATCGCCTGGGGGCTGCTGGCCGAGGCGTATGGCAATTTCGGCGCCCTCTCCGGCCCGATCATCCTCGGGGTGTTTCTGGGCTGGCTCTGCGCCTGGCTGGAAATTTTCACCGTGCGGAAGCTGGTGCTGTCGCTGGAGGGATTCATCTGTTTCACGGTTTTCCTCTGCGTCATCAATTCCTACGAAATGGTCGCCAGCGTGCTCGTCACCTCCACGTTTCAGGCCATCATCCCTATCTGGCTCACCTGCCTGCCCTTCGTCGAAAAGCAGCGCCTGCGGCGCCCGAACGAGCCATGAGCCCTCCCGCCTCTCCCCTGCGCCTGGCGGTCGTGCTCTCGCACCCGATCCAGTATTACAGCCCTTGGTTCGCGTGGCTGCAGCAGCACACCGGCCTGCAGCTGCGCGTGTTTTACCTCTGGGATTTTGGCGTCACCCCGCAGCGCGACCGGCAGTTCGGCACCACTTTCCGCTGGGATGTGGATTTGCTCGGCGGCTATGACCATGAATTCGTGCCCAACCGGGCGGAGGACCCCGGCACCCACCACTTCCGCGGCTTGGACAATCCGGATCTGCCCCGCCGTCTCGCCCGCTTCCAACCGCACGCCCTGCTGCTCTTCGGCTACAATTGGCTCTCGCCCCTGCGGGCCCTCGGGTGGGCGCGGTGCCACGGCGTGCCCGTGATCCTGCGGGGCGACTCCCACCTGCTGGGCCGCGGACGGCCGGGCCTGGTCCGGCGCATCCTGCTCGGCACCCTCTTCCGCCAGTTCGCCGCCCTGGCCTGCGTCGGTCAGGCCAACCGCGCCTATTACCTCGCCCACGGGGTCCCGCCGGAGCGGTTGCACCCGGTCCCCCATGCCGTCGACCATCGCCGCTTCGATCCTTTCGACCCCGCCGCACGGGAGCCGGCGGCCCGGCTCCGCCAGGAGCTCGGCCTGTCCGGCCGCCGCG
>CAISJA010000332.1 GCA_903885525.1 uncultured Opitutaceae bacterium | reverse complement strand
CCCTGGCGCGCGGCGGCGGCGGCGGCGCCCGGGCGGGCCTGGGAGCATTACCACGAGGCGTTTGATGCCGCGCACGGCGGCTTCGGCGGCGCGCCGAAATTCCCGCGCCCCTGCGCGCTGAACTTCCTTTTCCGGGCCTCGGTCGCCCCCGGGCTCGCCCCCGCCGAGCAGGCGGAGGCGGTGCGGCTGGCCGCCTTCACCCTGCAAAAAATGGCGGAGGGCGGCATCCATGACCATGTGGGTGGCGGCTTCCACCGCTACTCGGTGGATGAGGAGTGGTTTGTCCCGCATTTCGAGAAGATGCTGTATGACCAGGCCCAGCTGGCCGTCGCCTACCTGGAGGCGCGGCGGGCGACCGGCCGCGAGGTGTTTGCCTGGATCGCTCGCGACATCCTCCAGTATGCAGGCCGCGAGTTGGGCGACCCGGCGGGCGGCTACTATTCGGCGGAGGACGCGGACAGCATGATCCGCTTCGGCGGGCACGAGCACGCCGAAGGCGCCTTTTACGTCTGGACGCAGGAGCAGCTGGAGACCGAGCTGGGAAAGGACACGGACCTGTTCAGCGCGCACTTTGGCGTCAAGCTCGGCGGCAATGTCGCGTCGGATCCGTCCGGGGAGTTCCGCGGCAAGAATATCCTGCGCCAGCGCCAGACGCTGCACACCACGGCGAAGCAGTTCCGGCTCGAACCGGCGGAGGCGAACGAGAAACTGCTGGAATGCCTCGGCCGGTTGCAGCACGCCCGGGTGAAGCGTCCCACGCCGCACCGGGATGAAAAAATCCTCACGGCCTGGAATGCACTGATGGTGACGGCGCTGACCCGCGCTCATCAGGTGCTTGGTCCGGCCGAAGGGCATCTGGCCGGAGCAGTGCGCACGGCAGAATTTCTCCAGCGCGAGCTGTGGGACGGGAGCACGGGCACGCTCTACCGCACCTGGAGCGAGGGGAAGCGGTCGATTCCGGCCTTCGCCGAGGACCATGCCGCCCTCATCCAGGCGCTGCTCGACCTGTACGAAGCGGGTTTTGACATCCGCTGGCTGCAATGGGCGGAGCAGTTGCAGGAGCAGATGGACCGGCTGTTTTGGGATGGCGAGGGTGGGGGGTATTTCAATTCCCGCGCGGACGATCCGGCCATCATCGTGCGCCTGAAGGACGACCATGACGGGGCGGAGCCGGCGGCCAATTCCCTGGCCCTGTGCAACCTCCCGCGGCTGGAGGGCATGCTGGGGGGCGGAGCAGCCGGGCCGGGCGGCCTGTCCTATGGCGACCGCGCTGCGCAGCTGGCGGCGGCCACCCGTCCGCTGTGGGAGAGGGCTCCGCAAGGTGTGCCCACGTTGCTGATCGGATTGGAAGGGATGGTCCGGACGCCCGCCACGGTGGTGCTGGCCGGCGATCCCGCCACGGCGGAATTCCAAGCCCTGGCCGCAGTGGCGCAGGCCAGGTCCGGGACGCTCCGGACTGTGCTGGCGGCGGACGGAGGTGCCGGGCAGCATTGGCTGGCGGTCCGCCGGCCTTACTTGGCGGACCTGAGGCCGCTGGACGGTCAGGCGACGGCCTACGTCTGCCGGGAATCCGGTTGCCTGCCTCCGGTGACGGCCCCGGCCGGCCTGGCGGAACTGCTGCGGTCCTGACAGCTCCAGCGGACCGGGCCATCTTTTTGCACGAGCATTGACCTTGGGAGTTTATCGTACCTGACGCCCGCGGCCCAGCCGTTTGCTCTCCATGGAAATCCTTATTGTCGACGACGACCCCACCACGATCCTGGTTTTGGTCGAGATGCTGCGGCAGCTGGGGGCGGAGGCACCCCCGCACCCGCAGGCCAGGCCGCCGACCTGACTACCCCTGCCGGCCGGAGAGGGCCGGCTGGCAGGGGCCGGCGGGAAGCGTGCCGGGGGTGGTGCCGGGGCGGGCTAGGGCCGCAGGGCGAGGCGGTCGAGGCGGTCGTCGCCGTCATTCGCGGCCGGTTTGATCCCGAGGACGGCGCAGAGCAGGTTGTAGACGTGGATGTTTTCAACGTCGTCAAATTCCACCCCGTTGTTAAATGCGGGGCCATGGGCGAGGAAGAGCGCCCCCATGTTGGCGGTGGTGGGGTCCCAGCCGTGGGTGCCGCGGTTGTAGCGGGCGGACCGCAGCGGCCAGCCGGCCTTGCTTTCGATGTTCCAGCCGTCCTCGGCCACCAGGACCACGGGCGGGATGCGCTCTCCGTGGCTGTAGTGCAGCCGGGCCGGCACTTCCTCGCGGAGGTACACCTGCAGGTGCGGGAGGTTTTTGGCGCGGATCGCGGCCAGGAGCGCCGCGACCGACGGGCCGCCCAGTTTGGGGCGGACTCCGCCGTTCGGGCCGGTGGATTCCACCTGCACCGTGCTGGGATCGAGCAGATCCTCGATGAAGATCACCCGATCGGTACTGCACGGCGACATGCCATGATCGGCGACGATCACCAGGTTGGCCGTGTCCGCCAGGCCGCGGGCGGCCAGGCCTGAAAGCAACCGGCCCACCGCGGCGTCCACCTGTTTGACTGCGGCGGCGGTTTCCGGGGCGTCGGGGCCAAAGGTGTGCCCGGCGTGATCGACGACGTCGAAGTACAGGGTGCAGAAGCGCGGGCGCTGCGCGGGGGGCAGGTCGAGCCAGGCGAGCAGGCCGTCGACCCGGTCCTCGCTGCTGATCTTGCCGTTGAAGGGCAGGTAAAAGCTCGGGCGCAATCCATGGTTTTCCGCCTCGGAGCCCGGCCAAAAATAGCACGCGCTGCGCACCCCTTGCTTTTCCGCCGTGATCCACACCGGCTCACCGCCGGCCCACCACCGGGCCTGCTGGTTGCTCTCCGCCTTGCCCATGGAAAAAGTCTCGCCAAACGCGGGGTCGTAGAAGGAGTTGCTGACGATCCCATGATTTTCCGGATAGAGGCCGGTGACGAGGGTGTAGTGGTTGGGGAAGGTTTTGGACGGGAAACTCGGGGTCATCCGGCGCGCGTGCACGCCTTCCGCCGCGAGGCGTTGCAGGACCGGGGCCGGGTACTTCCGGAGATAGTCCCAGCGGAAGCCATCGATTGAAATCAGGATGAGCGGCGGGCGGGCGGCGGGAGCGGCGGGCACCGCGGCGCGGAGGGCCGGGCTGGACAGCAGGGCGAAAAACAGCAGGAAGAACGGGAGGCGGGGCATGAGCGGGGCACACTAGGGTTTGCCCTCGCCGCGGCAATCCGCATTGTAGCCGCATGACTGACACGGACCGCCTGACGCTGCTTGAGGAGCGCTATGCCCATCTGCAGCGCCATCAGGCCGAGCAGGATCGCGCCATGCTGGAGCTGAGCGAGGAAATCGGGCGGCTGCGCCGGGAGCTGGCCGTGGTGCGGGGGCAACTCACCGCCGAGCCCGCTCCCGGCGGCCCCCCCGCCGGCGAGGATCGTCCGCCGCACTACTGAGCGGTCCGGCGGGTGCGGCTTCGGTCGGAGGCGGCCGGGCGGTTCAGCGGAACAGGTTGTACTTGAGGATGGCGTAGATGGCGCGGATGCCGTCGCGCCAGCCGATTT
>CAISJA010000331.1 GCA_903885525.1 uncultured Opitutaceae bacterium | reverse complement strand
GCGGACACGGGTTCTAGTTGGCGCCGACCTCGACGTATAGCCGGCGTTCTACAGGCATGTTTTCGACGACGGCCCTGCGCCCACCGGGATGCGCTACTGCATCAACAGCGCCTCCCTGAAATTTTTGCCGCGGGCCGAGTATGGCAGCTGGGTGACGAAGCACAGCGGCGAGCCGGTCGCGAAGTAAGCCGACGGCCGGGCTTGGCCGTATCGCGGGGGCAGGGCAGGTCGCCACTCCCAGCGGCAATCCTTCCGGCTGCGCAGCGTTGTCAATTTTCGGCTCCCACCGCTGGGGAGGGAGCGGGAGATTGGCCCGGTAAAGATTTACTTCGTCGTCGCGGCCGGAGCATCTACCGCCTGCAACTCGGCGAGGTGTTCCGCCTTCCACTGCATCGCCATCAAAATCCGACTGTGGCCGCTCGGGTGGTCGAAGAAGATGATCTCCTCCCAGGGCCCCGGAGCGAGCTTGCGGTATTCGGACAACTGGAGCGCGGCTTGGGCAAAGCCGTCAGGCTGACGGGCCGCGTTGAGTCCGAAAATATCGGCCTCGGCCTCCGTGGAACGGATAATGCTGTGGGTGACCGGCGTGGCCAGTAGCAGGAAAAGGGCGAAGCTGGCGCCGAAAAGCGGCAGGCCGGCGTAGTCGTCGATGCCGCGCACGCCCCAGGCCGCCCCGGTCCGGCGATGCACGAGACCGAAGAACCAGTGCACAAAGGCGAAGCCAGCGATGACGACGAGGCTGAAGTAGATGGTGAGCTTGTAGACGTGGTTGAGCACGTAGTGGCCGAGTTCGTGCCCCATCACGGCTTGGATCGACTCGGGGGTGGAGCGGTTGAGCAGGTTGTCGTTGAGCGAGACCCGGATGGTGTGAAAAGCGCCGCTGACGTTGGCGCTGATCCGCTTGGACTGCTTGGAGGCGTCGAACTGGTAAACATTGTCGGCTGGCACCCCGTTGGCCCGGGCCAACGAGAGGATGGGGTCGCGGATCTTGGCGTCGGTGAGCGGCGTGTATTTGTTGAACAACGGACTGATAAAGACGGGGGCGATGACCATCATGATGATCATGAAGAACGGCGTGGCGACGCCGGCCACCACCCACCAGCGCCGGGGGAAGCGGCGGATGCCAAGGTAGAGCAGAGCGCCCAGGAGCGGGCCGAGACAGAGACTAGGCAACAGGCCGGTGGCGCGCTCGCCGAGCCAGCCGCCGGTGGTGAGGTTCGACAGGCCGTACTGGTGCTCGCGGACAACGTCCTCGTAGTAGTCCCAGGGCAGATCCACGACCCACATCATGAGGGTGTAGAGGGCGATGAAGATCATTCCCTGCAGGAAGCGGTGCCGGGTGAAGCGTTCGGCGAGTTCGCGGAGGCGGACAATCAGCCCGCTGCGGTAGAGCAGCGCCATGAGCACGAAGGTGACCACGACATTCCAGAGGATCAGCCAGTAGCCGCCCTCAAAATAGGCGTCGGACTTGGCGCGAGCGGCGGTGGAAAGGCTGGCAAGGTAGCGGTCGGTTTCGGCGACGGCATTGAAGCCACCGGAGGCGGCGTGGAGGGCCGTCGTGCCGGCGAGCAGGAACAACATTCCGGTTAGCAATCGGGCGAAGTTGGAGCGGAGAACGGGGAACATGCCGGTTGCTAGCAGGGTCAGCTCGCCGGGGCAAATCCCAACGCGGACGCGCGGACGCAGAGCAGGACGAACGGTCAGCGGCAAGTCTGTCGGGGTATGTCGGGCTGCACCGCGAGCCCCGTCGGCCCCCCCTGCCGCCGGTCCGGCCGGGGGCTGCCTTACGGATAGAGCCAGTACTTGCGGCTCTGCTGCTGGTAGACGGCGGCGCGCTCGGACCAGTTCCTGATGAAGCCCGCTACGTCGACGCGGCCGCCCTGCGTAGTGAGCGCTTTCCACCATGCGCTGGAGCCGACCAGCTTGTTGAACATGTTCTGCCGGTCGGAGGGGGCGGTGGCGAAGGGGTTCAGCAGGTTCCATTTGGCGGCGGTCTTCATCATGTAGAACGAAATCTCCGTGGGGCGGAGTGCCTCCCAATCGGCGATTTCGACGTAGACGCCGCCGATCACCTTGCCGTCGCGGCCCACCCCCTGGACTTTTTCCAGGCGCAGGCCGGGGATGTGGTATTGGCCGAGCTCGGCGATGATCTGCTCCGGCGTGTGCTTCGGGTAGCCGATACCGCGGAAGGGATAGAAGGTGCCGACTCCCCAGGTCCAGCCGCCGATCTCGGTACCCAGCCCGACCATCGCGTAGCCGACGGCGGAATTATAATCGGGGATGAAGGGGGAGGTCGGTATCCAGCGCAGGCCGGTGTCGGGCCACTGCATGCGGCGGTTCCAGCCGCGCATGGGGATGACGGTGAGCCGCCCCTTGGCGCGGATTTTCTCGCTGACGGCCAGCACGCCCGGGGTGTCCTTGGCCATGCGGGCCAGCTCGCCGATCGTGAGGCCGTGCACATAGGGCACGCGGAACGCGCCGACGTAGCTGACCCATTCCGGATCCAGGGGGGGGCCGTCGACCTTGAGGCCCCCGAGGGGATTCGGGCGGTCGAGCACCATCACCTCCACCCCGTGCTCGAAACAGGCTTCCATCGTCCAGCGCAGGCAGCTGATGAAGGTGTACGAACGCGAGCCGATGTCCTGCAGGTCGACGACCAGCACGTCCAGGTCCGCCAGCATTTCCTTGGTGGGCTTGCGGTGTTTGCCGTGGAGGGAGAAGACGGGGAGCTTGGTGCGCAGGTCGATGGTGTCGGCGAAGTTGTCCCCCGCCTTGGCGGTGCCGTCGAGGCCGTGCTCCGGGGCGAAAAGCGCGTGCAGCTGGAGGTTGCGGGCGCGGGCCAGCACGTCGACGGTGCGTTCGCCGCGCCGGTTCACGCCGGCGGGGTGGGTGAGCAGGCCGACCGTTTTCCCGGCCAAGGCGGCGAAGTGGTCGGCTTCCAGCACGTCGATGCCGGGCAGGACGGCGGGGAGCAGGGCTTCCGGCTCCGGCTCGGGTGGACGGGCCGCCGGCGCGACGGGCGGTGGGGCTGGCGGTGGCGGCCGCCGGGCGGGCTTGCTGGCGCATCCGGTCATCAGCGCGAGCGCGCCGGCGGTGAGGAGGGTGAGGGCGGTGGCGACAAGCAGCCGGCGGAACATGGGTGTGATTGGGGGAAACGGTCGGCGGCTTGGCGAGGAGATTTGCGGAGAAATCGGCTCAGCGGCCGCGCCGGGCGGCGACCGCCGCGGCCAGCTGCTCCAGCACGGGCACAGTCTCGGCGAAACCGAGGCAGGCATCCGTGATGCTCTGGCCATAGGCGAGGGGCCGGCCGGCCTCGTGCTGTTGGGTGCCGGCGACGAGATTGCTCTCCAGCATGAAACCGATGATCGCCCGGGAGCCGCCGGCGATCTGGGCGGCGAGATCCGCGGCCACCTGCGGCTGCTGGTCGTGCTGTTTGCCGCTGTTGCCGTGGCTGCAGTCGACCAACACGACCGGAGGCGCGCCGGCCTTGGTGAGGAGGGCCACGGCACCGGCGATGTGCTCGCGGCTGAAATTGGGACCGCCCCGGCTGCCGCCGCGGAGGACGAGGTGGCCGTGTTCGTTGCCGGTGGTGGCCAGCACCGCGGGCGCCCCTTCCCGCGTGAGCGAGGGGAACCAGTGCGGGTGCCGGGCGGAGAAGATGGCGTCGACCGCCACCTGGATGTCCCCGTCGGTGCGGTTCTTGAAGCCCACGGGCATGGACAGGCCGGAGGCCAGCTCGCGGTGAATCTGGCTCTCCGCGGTGCGGGCGCCGATGGCCGCCCAGCTCACGAGATCCGAGTAGTACTGCCCCAGCGTGGTGTCGAGGAACTCGGTGCCGACCGGCAGCCCGGCGGCGGTGATATCGAGCAGGAGCCGCCGGGCCAGGCGCAGGCCGGCGTTGACCATGAAGGAGCCGTCGAGGTGCGGGTCGTTGATCAGGCCTTTCCAACCCACCGTGGTGCGCGGCTTTTCGAAATACACCCGCATCACCACCAGCAGGTCGCGGGCGAACCGGTCGGCCAGGGGCCGGAGCTGGCGGGCGTAGTCCCGGGCCGCCGCCGGATCATGGATGGAGCAGGGGCCCACCAGCGCCAGCAGGCGGTCGTCCCGGCCCGTCACGATGCCGGCCACGGCCGCGCGGGCCTGGTGAATCAGGGTGGCGCCGGCTTCCGGCAGCGGCAGGTCCTCCTCCAGGATGGCGGGGGAGAGAAGCGGCCGCGCGGTGCGGATGCGGAGATCGGAGGTCGGCGGGCGCATGGCGGGAACCGAGTCAACGCCCCGGCGATGAAATTGCACGGAGAATTTCGTCGCGTCGGCCCGGTCCTCGGAAATAAACACCCGGGATGCTCTTCCTCGGCCAGCACGGCTACGAGGCCCTGCTCGCCCGCGAGCTGGGCGGCGACGGCCTGACCGTGGTCGAGACCGGGCCCGGCTGGGCCGGGGCGGAGCCGCTCCCCGGAGATGCGGTGCCGCAGGCGGTGGATGAGCTGGCTTTCCCGCATCTCACCCTCCTGGCGCCCCGCGAGGTGCGCGGCGGGTCGGTCAATGCGCTGGCGCAGCAGCTCGCCGACTATTTTCTGGAAAGTCTGCGGGGCGAGCGCGTGGAGCAGCCCTGGGCCTGTGTATTTGCCGGGGCGGCGGAGCTGCCCGGCCTGGGCCGCCGCGTCGGGGCGGTGGAAAAAGCCTTCCACACACTGTTGAAAACCAAGCTCGCGCGCGTCGCCCGGCTGGCGGTGCCGGACCTGCCGCGCGGGCCGGGGCCGGGCCGGGGCCTGGTGGTATTTTTCGCCGACTTCGGGCGGGCCTTTGCGGCGCGCGAACTCTGGCGCGGCGGTCAGCGGCGCATGGCCGACGATCCCTTGGCGCCGTCACGCAGCTACCTCAAGGTGGAGGAAGCCTACGTCATTCTCGGACGCGAACCGGTGCCGGGCGAGACGGTGTGCGACCTCGGGGCCGCCCCCGGCGGCTGGAGCTACAGCGCGGCGAAGCGTGGCGCTCTGGTCACGGCGGTCGACAACGGCCCGCTCAAGGGCGGGGCGCTGGACCACCCGCGCATCACCCACCGGCGCGAAGACGCGTTCCGTTTCCGGCCGGCGGCGGCGGGCTGTGACTGGCTCTTCTGCGACCTCGTGGAGGAGCCGCATCATGTGATGGAGAACCTGGTTACGCCGTGGCTGCGGGAGGGCTGGTGCCGGCACTTCGTCATCAATCTGAAGTTCGGGCGCACCGATCCGCTCGCCCTGTTGCGCACGGTGCGCGCCGCCGGCTCCCCCTTTGCGGCGTACGCCACCCGCCTCCATATCCGCCACCTGTACCACGACCGCGAGGAATTCACCCTCGTGGGCGAGACCCAACCATGAAAGCCCCCCTTCCGGCCAGAACCCGGGAAATCAACGTCTGCGGCTGGCAGGCCGTCACGGCGCTTTTCGCGCAGCATCCCGGGGAGGTCCTCCGCCTTTTTTTCGATCCGCCCTCGGGGCGGCGCGCGGGCGACCTCTGCCACCAGCTGGCCGGCCAGAAAAAGGTCTACCGCCAGGTGCCGGCGGAGGAGCTGGAGAAAATCGCCGGCACGGTGCACCACGGCGGCATCGTGGCGGTCATTGCCGCGCGCCCGCTTCGGCGCGTCACCCGCGAGGTGCTGGCGCAGTGGGAGCGGACGCGGGCCCCGCTGCTGCTGCTCGACCGCGTGGGCAACGCCAACAACCTCGGTGCCATTGCCCGCACCGCGGCCTTTTTCGGCGTCCGCGCCATCATCCTCCCGGATCATCCGGCGCAGGCCCTGCCCGGCGACGCGGCCTGGCGCGTGGCCGAAGGAGGCATGGAGTTCCTTGATTTCTACCGGGTGCCGGCGCTGACGGATCTGGCCGCAGAGCTGAAGCGGCACCACTGCGTCATCGGCACCAGTGTGGCGGGCCGCCAACTCTCCCCCACCGAGCTGAAGGCCCGCGGCTTGCCGCGCCCGCCCGCCCTCATCCTCGGCAACGAGGAGAAGGGACTCAGCCCCGGCCTGGCCGCCGTATGCGACCGCCTCGTGCGCATCCCCGGCGCGGAGACGGTCGAATCGCTCAACGTCTCCGCCGCCGCCGCCGTGCTCTGCTGGGAATTTTTCGGCCCACGCTGACCACAGTGGAGAGGCGGCAAGTGGACAAGGAATTTTGCCGCCGGGCAGCCACGGGGGGCGGGGTCGCAAGCAACCTGCCCGGGGCTTGGTCTGGGGAGGTAACAATCCGTAGGGGCAAACGATGGATGAATTTTCCCGGGTCCCGGAGCGTTCCCGGCCTCAGGGCTTGCCAGGCGACGGCGGGCGGGAAAGATGGCGGGATGCCGTCGCTGACCCCTTGGGATGATGAAACGTGGGCGCCGCTTCCTTCGTTGCAGGGAACGGTGCGGGCCGATGTTTGTGTGGTTGGTCTCGGCGGTTCCGGCCTGGCCGCCCTGGAGGAGTTGCAGGCGCAGGGCCTAAGGGCCGTGGGGATTGACGCCTGCTCGGTGGGGGCGGGTGCGGCCGGGCGCAACGCCGGCTTCATCCTCGCCGGCCTGGCCAAATTTTTCCACGAAACCGTCACCCTTTTCGGCCGCGAGACCGCGATGCGCATCTACCGGCTGACCTTGGAGGAGGTCCGGCGGACGGCGGCCGACATGCCCGGGATCTTCCGCCTCAACGGCTCGCTGCGCGTCGCGGCTGACATGGAGGAACGGGAGGACTGCCGGCGGCATCTCGCCGCGCTGTTGGCCGCCGGATTTCCGGCCGAGCCCTACTCCGGACCCGAGGGCGAGGGTTTGCTGCTGCCCTCGGACGGGGTCTTCCAGCCGCTGGCCCGGGTCCGTTTCATGGCCCGCCGGCTGCTCGCCGGCGGAGCGCAACTCTACGAACTTTCGCCGATGCGGTATCTCGACCACACCCGGGTGGTGACGGCGGACGGCGTGGTGGAATGCGACGCGGTACTGGTGGCGGTGGACGGCCGGTTGGAACGCGTCCTGCCCGATCTCTCCACCTGGGTGCGCACCGCCCGCCTGCAGCTCCTGGCTACCGGACCGGCACCCGAGGTGCATTTCCCCCGCGCGGTCTACCGGCGTTTTGGCTTCGAATACTGGCAGCAACTGCCGGACCACTCGATCGTGCTCGGCGGCTTCGGCGACCGGGCCCTGGAGCAAGAAGGGACCGACAGCGAGGAACCCACCGCCACGATACAGGGCGGCATGGAGCATTTTCTGCGTGAGCATCTCCGGGTGAAGGCTCCCATCCTGCACCGTTGGGCGGCCGCAGTGGGCTATACGCTGGATGCCCTGCCGGTCCTGGATGAGGTACGGCCCAAGGTCTGGGCCTTTGGCGGCTATAACGGCACCGGCAATGTGGTCGGGGCCCTCTGCGGACGCGCGGCGGCCCGGCTCGCCACGGGCCAGGCCTCGGAGTGGGCGCAGCTGATCCGGCAGGCGCAGCACCGGACCTGATCCGCCGCGCCACCCCAAGCGGGAAAGCCGGGCCGGCGGGCCGCAACCTGCGCCGGAGGCGGAATCCGAGGCAGGGCTCGCTTTTTGTCTCGGCACCGGGCCGGCCTTCCGCCTTTGATGGCGGTATGCGTCCCCTGCGCGTGCTGTTTGCCACCCCCGAGGTGGAACCCTTCGTCAAAGTTGGCGGCCTGGCCGACATGGTGGGTGCCTTGCCCAAGGAACTGGCGGCCCTGGGGCACGACGTGCGGGTCGTCTGCCCGCTCTATGGCTCGACCAAGCGGGTGGGCGAGTGGCGGGCGCGCCCGGAGTCGCTCGGCGTGGAGGTGGGCCCCGAGACGCGCTGGGCCCGGGTCTGGGAAACCGCCCTGCCTGGCGCCAGGGTCCCCGCGTACTTTCTCGAACACGACTGGTTTTTCGCCCGGCCCGAGGTTTACAGCGACTGGCCCGACAACGCCCATCGCTTCGCCTTTCTCTCCCGCGCCGCCCTGACCTTGTGCGAACAGCTCGACTGGATCCCCGACGTCATCCACTGCCACGACTGGACGGTCGGCTTCATTCCGGTGCTGCTCAACACCGTGCTCCGCGACCGCCCGATCGGACGGGCCGCCACGGTCTTCACCATCCACAACCTCGAGCACCAGGGTTATGCGGAGGCCGGACTCGTCAGCTATGCCCGGCTCCCGTGGAGCGAATTCCGCGCGGACAGCCTGGAGAGCCACGGCCAGGTAAACATGATGAAGGCCGGCCTGTACCACGCCACCAAGCTCACCACGGTCAGCCCCACCTACGCCCGGGAAATCCGCACCGCCGCCGGCGGCTTCGGCCTCGACCCGGTGCTGCGCTTCCGGGCCGCCGACCTCATTGGCATTCTCAACGGCATCGACGCCGCTTCCTGGGACCCGGCGGCGGACCCCGCCCTCCCGGCGCACTACACCGCGGCGGACCTGGCCGGAAAGGCGACCTGCAAGGCGGCGTTGCAGCTCCAGCTCGCCCTCCATCCGGCACCCGGCGTGCCGGTGTTTGGCGTGGTCTCCCGCTTTGTCGCCCAAAAGGGCCTTGATTTGCTGGCGGAGGCGATGCCGCGCATCCTGGATACGATGCAGGTGCAGTTCGCCCTGCTCGGCAGCGGGGAGAAACACCTGGAGGAAGCGTTCCGCCAGGCCGCCCGGCTCTATCCCGGGCGCGTCGGCATCGGCACGGGATTCAACGCCAAGCTCGCCCGCCTCATCCAGGCCGGCTCCGACGTCTTCGTCATGCCCAGCCGCTCCGAACCCTGCGGCCTCACGCAGTTGTACGCCATGCGCTACGGCACGCCGCCGGTGGTGCGCGCCACGGGCGGGCTGGTCGACACCGTCGCGAATTTTGAGGAGGGGATCGACCAGGGCACGGGCTTTGTCTTCCAGGCGGCCACCGCCACCGCCCTGACCGACGCCATCGGTTGGGCCTGTGCCACCTATTACGACCGGCCGGAGGGATTTGCGGGTCTGCAGCGGCGCGGCATGGCGCAGGATTTTTCTTGGACACGCAGCGCGGGCAAGTACGTGGAAGTCTACCGCTGGGCCGTGGCGGCACGCGGGGTGGCGGCAGGCTGAGGGCCTGGCTGGGCCAGCCGGAGCGGGCCAGCCGCCGGCGGGCTGGAAGCCACCGCGCCGTCACGACCGGCCGGGCCCGGCCCGACCAACCCCGGCGCTATTATTCAGTCGGCGGTACCCAGGGCGGGGCGGAGCAGTTGCGCCCGGCAACAGCAACCATTCCGCTCAGAACAGCCACCATCCCGTCAGCGCGCAGCCGGCGACCACGGCCCAGGGCGGCATCCGGGGCACATGCAGGGCAGCCCAGGCGGCGAAGGCCAGGATGATCTCCTTGAACCCGGTGAGGGCGTTCAGACCGATTGGGCGGACCAGGGCGGCGGCCAGCAAACCGACGACGGCGGCGTTGGCCCCGCGCAGCGCCGCTTGGGTGGCGGCGTGGGCCCGCAGGCGGCTCCACCAAGGCAGCACAGCCAGCACGATGAGCAGGGCGGGGGCAAATACGCAGGCCAGCGCCCACGCCCCGCCGATCCAGCCGCCGGGGCCCGCCGACATCACCGTTCCCACATACGCCGCGAAGGTGAGCAACGGCCCGGGCAGGGCCTGGGCCGCGCCGTATCCCGCCAGGAAGCGGTCGGGAGAAATCCAGCCGGGTGTCACCATCGCATCCTGAAGAAGCGGCAGGATCACGTGGCCGCCGCCGAAGATGAGTGCTCCGGCGGAGTAAAATCTCCCCGTAGCCAGCCAGGCAGTCCGTCCGGTGACCTGCGCCAGCACCGGCAGCAAGCACAGGGGGGCGGCAAACAGGAAGAGCCAGACTAGAGTGGCGCGGCCCGGACCGGACGGGACCCGTGCCGCCGGGATTGGCGCGCCGGCGTCCGGTCGCAGCCAGAGCCAGCCCGCCACGGCACCGCCGGCGAGGACGGCGAGTTGCGCCCATCCGGCGGAGAAGACCACCAGCAACGCGGCCGCCGCACCGGCCAGCAGGGCCCGGGGAAAATCCGGACACAGGCGCCGGCCCATCTGCCCGACCGCTTGGGCCACCACGGCGACGGCAGCGATGTTCAGGCCGTGCACCCACCCCGCCTGGGACAGCCGGCCCAGGGCGGATACCCCGTAGCCGAACCCGATCATCAGAATGGCGGAGGGCAGCGTGAAGCCCAGCCAGCAAAGCAGGCCGCCGGTCAATCCGCGCTGGCTCAGGCCAACGCCGAAGCCCACCTGGCTGCTCGCCGGGCCGGGCAGGAACTGGCACAGCGCCACCAGGTCGGCGTAGCTTTCCTCGTCCAGCCAGCGTTGCCGCACCACATACTCCTCATGAAAATACGCCAGGTGGGCGATCGGGCCGCCGAACGAGGTGCAGCCAAGCCGCAGGGCCGTGAGAAAAAGGGTGGCATGCGTAGGGCGGGGGGCCGGCATCCCGGCAGTGAAGCAGGGGAAGGGCTGTTGGACACGCCTATTGTCGCAGCGGGTTGTTATCGATTTGTCGTGGCCGGACTTTTGCCCAGCCTCGCGGCATGCTGCTGGCCCTCCACAAGCCCTACGGGGTCCTTTCGCAATTCACGCCGGAGCCGGGGTCACGGTGGCGGACCCTGGCGGAGTTCGGGCTGCCGGCCGCAGTGTACGCGCTGGGCCGGCTCGATGCCGACTCCGAGGGACTCCTGCTCTTCAGCGACGAACCGGGATTGAATTTCCGCCTGCTCGATCCGGTCCGCGGCCACCGGCGGGAATACTGGGTGCAGGTGGAGGGGATTCCCGACGAAGCGGC
>CAISJA010000330.1 GCA_903885525.1 uncultured Opitutaceae bacterium | reverse complement strand
GGCGACGATGAGGGCCTTGAGCGGCAGGCCCAGCAGCGTGATGTCCCCGATCAGGTCGAGGATCTTGTGCCGGACGAATTCGTCGGGGAAACGCAGCGGCTCCTTCGAGATGATCTTGTCGCCCTTGATCACCACGGCGCAATCGAGCGAGCCACCCTTGATCTTGCCCAGTTTGATCAGCTCCTCGATGTCCTCGTAGATGGTGAACGTGCGGGCCGCGGCGATCTGGGTGATGTACACGTCCGGATCTATTTCAATCGAGAGGTGCTGGGTGTGGATGCCGCGGTCGTCGGCGCTGGTGCATGAGATCTTCAGGCCGTCATAGGGCAGCGCGATGATCGAGGAGTTGCCCTTCGAGAAGGAGACCGGCTCGGTGAGCGTGAAATACTCGCGGTCGGCGGCCTGCTCGACCGGCTCGCCCTGCTGGATGAGCTTCACGAATTCACGGGCGGAACCATCCATGATCGGGGGCTCGCCGGCATCCATTTCGATGAGGAGGTTGTCCACGCCGCAGCCGCTCAGGGCGCTGAGCACATGCTCGACCGTGTGGATCTTGGCGTGGCCCTGCTGGATGGTGGTGGCCCGCACCAGATCGGTGATGAGGTCGACCCGGGGCTTGATCTCCGGATGGCCGTGGAGGTCCATGCGTTTGAACACGATGCCGTGATTCGCCGGGGCGGGCTTGAAGGTCATGTGCACGGCGGCCCCGGTGTGCAGGGCATTGCCCTTGATGGAGACCTCGTGCAGAAGGGTGCGCTGCTTCATGGGTGGGTGTCGGCGGAGTGTCGGAAACGCCTTGGAAATGACAAGCTTCGAGATGCCCGGGAGCCGAAAGCGGGCCATCCCGACCGACGGACGCAGCACCCGCGGCGGGAAAATTACCTCCGGACAGGGGTTGACATCGCAGAAATCCAGCCGGTAATCCTGTCCCCTTACTCAACCCAAATCCCCGATCCGATTCCGTCATGCCCGCAGCCAACGATCTTCGCAAAGGCCAAGTCATCAAATTCAACGGCGAGCCCCACCTCATCATGGAGACGCAGCACCGCACACCGGGCAATCTCCGGGCCTTCGTCCAGGTGAAGATGCGCAATCTGCGCTACGGCAAGTCGCTGGAACAGCGTTTCAATTCGCCCGACCCCGTCGAGGTCCTGCCGACCGACCGGCGCACACTGGAGTTCAGCTACGCCGACCGGGAAAACTTCACGTTCATGGACCCGGAAACCTTTGAGTCCTTCGAGCTCAGCGCCGTCATGATCGGCGACGCCAAGAACTACTTGGTCGCCAATGGCAAGGCCGAGGTGCTCTTCATCAACGAGGCCCCGGTCACTATCGATCTGCCCTCCACCGTCACCCTCAAGGTCGTGGAAAGCGCCGACGGCGTGAAGGGCGACACCGCCAGCAACGTCCAAAAGCCCGCCACCTGTGAAACCGGCCTCGTGGTGCAGGTCCCGCTCTTCATCAAGGCAGGCGAGCTGATCAAGGTCAGCACCGCCGATGCCTCCTACCTCGGCCGCGCCTGAGGAACCGAGCGGCCCGCCACCCGCCGGCAGCTCTTCGCCACACCGACCCGCGGCCCGTGCCGCGGGTTTTTTTGGGCCCGGGTGGGGGACGCCCGGGCCGCCGGCGTGCGCCTCGGGGCGAGTCTGGCCGGGCCGCAGCGGGCCCGACCGGCGGAGGCCCGTTCCCCGGTCAGCCGGCCAAGGCGGCAAGGGCCGACTTGACGGCGGTGCCGGCCTGCCCGGCATTGCTGGCGGTGGCCTGGAGGTCGCGCAACAGGCCGTCGCGCAGGCCGTAGATCCAGCCGTGGACGGTGAGTTCCTGCCCGCGCGCCCAGGCGTCCTGGACGATCGTGGTGGAGCAGACATTGGCCACCTGCTCGATCACGTTCAGCTCGCAGAGGCGCGCGCTGCGGGCGGTATCGTCGGGCAGACGGCAGAGGCAGGCCTCGTGTTTTTCCCGCACATCCTGCACATGGCGGAGCCAGTTGTCGGCGAGGCCGACGCGCTGGCAGCGCAGCACGGTCTGGATGCCGCCGCAGCCATAATTCCCCACCACCATGAGGTGCTTCACCTT
>CAISJA010000329.1 GCA_903885525.1 uncultured Opitutaceae bacterium | reverse complement strand
CGGTTCCAGAAGTAGTCCTGCTCGGCCTGCACGCCGCCGTACCACGCGATGAAGAACTCCATGCCGTAGGCGTAGCCGACCATGGTGCCCGTCGCCAACGTGATCTTGCACATGTTGTCGATGTGGTACTGCGTGATCAGGTCCTCGAGGCGGAAGATCGCGCGGAGCGGCAGCATCAGCGTCATCACCATGCCGAAGCCGGAGAAGATGGCGCCGGCGACGAAGTACGGGGGAAAGATCGTGGTGTGCCAGCCGGGGAGGAGCGAGACGGCGAAGTCGAACGACACGATCGTGTGCACGGAGAGCACGAGCGGGGTCGAGATGCCGGCGAGGATGAGGTAGGCCATCTCGTAGTTGCTCCAGTGGCGGTTGGAGCCGCGCCAGCCCATGGCGAAGAAGCCGTAGAGGCGGGCCTTGAGCAGGTTGCCGGCCGCGGTGAAGCGGTCGCGCAGGGTGCCGAGGTCAGGAATGAGGCCGATGTACCAGAAGAGGCAGGAGACCGTGCCGTAGGTCGAGACCGCGAACACGTCCCACTCCAGCGGCGAACGGAAGTTCTGCCAGATGTAGTTCGAGTTCGGGATCGGGAAGAGGTACCAGGCGAACCAGATGCGGCCGACGTGGAAGACGGGGAAGATCGCGGCGCAGACGACGGCGAAGATCGTCATGGCCTCGGCGGCGCGGTTGATCGAGGTGCGCCACTTCTGCCGGAGGAGGCAGAGGATAGCCGAGATCAGGGTGCCAGCGTGGCCGATACCGATCCAGAAGACGAAGTTGACGATGTCCCAGGCCCAGTTGACCGGGTTGGCATGGCCCCAGACGCCGACGCCGGTGCCGACAAGGTAGGTCAGGCCGGCGACGGTGAAGGAGGCGACAAAGATCGCGACGCCGAAGCACCACCACCACCAGGCAGGGGTCGGGCCTTCGACAATGCCGCAGATCTTGTCCGTGATCCACTTGAAGTCGCGGTGCTGGAGCACCAGCTCGGCGCGCGGGAGCGCCACCGGCCTGACCTCGGCGAGGATCGCGGGAGCAGAATGAGAGGAAGCAGGCGCGCCCATCAGCCCTGCCCTCCGTGTTCGGCCCGGGGCGACTCGGCGCCGTGGCCATGACCGCCCTCATGGGCACCGTGGTGGCCCGGGTGGTTCTTCTTGTTATACTCGACCCGGCTGAGCGGGAGCTGCTGGTAGTCGGGCATGTGCGGGTTGGGATTGCGAAGCTTGCCGAGGTAGGTTGTCCGCGGCCGGATGTTGAGGTAGCCGAGGACGGCGTAGTCGCGGTCCTGGGCCTTGGCGAGGGAGACGGCGCTCTTCGGGTCCTTGATGTTGCCGAACACGATGGCTTCGGCCGGGCAGACCTGCTGGCAGGCGGTCTTGATGGAGCCGTCCGGCACCTCGACCTGGCCGGAGGCGCCGGCGATCCGCAGCTGGGCGATCTTGCCCTGCTGGACGCGCTGGACGCAGTAGGTGCATTTTTCCATGACGCCGCGCATGCGGATGGTGACGTCGGGATTTTTCACCATCTTGACCAGCTCCGGCATTTCGCTCTGGTGGCCGAGCGGGCCGAGGTAGAGGGCGTCGAGCGCGCGCTTGTTGAAGTCAAAAAAGTTGAAGCGGCGGACCTTGTAGGGACAGTTGTTCGCGCAGTACCGCGTGCCGATGCAGCG
>CAISJA010000328.1 GCA_903885525.1 uncultured Opitutaceae bacterium | reverse complement strand
GCTGGTGGTGGGCGACAGCCTGGCCGCCTGCCGGGCGGCGGCGGCCCTGGTGGAGGTGGATTACGAACCGCTGACCCCGCTCGTCGGGCTGGCCGAGGCGATCCGCCGGCAGAGTTACCTGACCGAGCCGCACACGCTCGCGCGGGGCGATTGCGCCGCGGCGTTGGCGGCCGCCCCCCTAGGTTTTAATGGGGAAATCGAGTTTGGCGGACAGGAACATTTTTACCTCGAGACCCAGGCCGCCTGGGCGGAGGCGGGCGAGGACGACACCGTGCTGGTGCAGGCTTCGACCCAGCATCCCTCCGAGGTCCAGGCCATCGTCGGCGAAGTCCTCGCCCTGCCGCGGCACAAGGTGGTGGTGCAGTCGCCGCGCCTCGGCGGCGGCTTCGGGGGCAAGGAGACGCAGGGCAATGCCTTCGCCGCGCTCGTGGCGCTCGCGTCGCACCGCACCGGCCGGCCGGTGCGGCTCCAGCTCGACCGCGACCTGGACATGCAGCTGACCGGCAAGCGGCATCCATTCCACGCCCGGTTCCAAGTCGGACACGATACCGACGGCCGGGTGCTGGCGGTGCGGGTGGACCTGACGGCCGATGGCGGCTGGTCGCTCGATCTTTCGCAGCCCATCGTGGATCGCGCCCTGTTCCATCTCGACAATGCCTACTACCTGCCCGCCGTGCATTTCACCGGACGCGCGGCGCGGACGAACACCACCTCCCACACGGCCTTCCGCGGCTTTGGCGGCCCGCAGGGGATGATGGTGATCGAGGAGATCATGGACCGGGTGGCCCGCCGCACCGGCCTGCCACCCGAGACGGTGCGCGGGCGCAACCTCTACCACGGCACCGGCGAGACCAACCGGACGCACTACCGCGAGGACATCGGCGACAACCGCCTGCCGGACATCTGGCGGCAGGTGCAGGATTCGGCCGACTTCGCCGCCCGCCGCCGCGCCGTAGCGGAGTGGAACGCCGCGCATCCCCGGGTCAAACGCGGCCTGGCCGTCACGCCGGTGAAGTTCGGCATCAGCTTCACCCTCTCGCACTACAACCAGGCCGGGGCCTTGGTGCACCTTTACCTGGACGGTACCGTGCAGGTGAACCACGGCGGCACCGAGATGGGGCAGGGCCTCCATACCAAGATTCTCGGCATCGTCATGCGCGAATTGGGACTGACCGCCGCCGCCATCCGCGTGATGCCCACCAGCACCGACAAGGTGCCCAATACCTCCGCCACCGCCGCTTCCTCCGGCTCCGACCTCAACGGTGCCGCCGTGGCGGCGGCCTGTGTCACCCTGCGCGAGCGCCTGCTGCCCGTCGCGGCGCAGTGCCTCGGCATCCCGCCGGAGGAGGTGGAATTTGCCGGGGGGAAAGTGGGCGGACGCCACGGCGGCGAGACATTGACCTTCGCCCAGGTGGCGGCCCGGGCCTACACGGGGCGGGTCAGCCTGTCCGCCACCGGTTATTACAAGACTCCCGGTGTCGCCTGGGACTGGAGTAAGGCGGAGGGACGTCCGTTCGCCTACTTTGCCTGCGGCGCGGCCGTCGCCGAAGTGGAAGTCGACGGCTACACCGGCCTGCCGCGTGTCCGGCGCGTGGATATTGTCCACGATGTGGGCGACTCGCTCAACCCCGGCATCGATCGCGGACAGATCGAGGGTGCCTTCGTGCAGGGCATGGGCTGGCTGACCAGCGAGGAACTCAAGTGGGATGCGCAGGGCCGCCTGCTCACCCACAGCGCCAGCACCTACCAGATACCCGCGATCAGCGATGCCCCGGCAGAATTCAAGATCACGCTGCTTCCACGCGCCGCGCAGGCCGGCACGATCCACGGCAGCAAGGCGGTGGGTGAACCGCCGTTCATGCTCGCCTTCTCCGTGCGTGAGGCGATCCGCGACGCCGTCGCCGCGTTTGGGCGACCGGGCGGGGAGGTGCGGCTGGCGTCACCCGCCACCGGCGAGGCCATCTTTGCGGCCATCCAAGCCCGGTCGGCCGGGTAGGCCCGGGCCCGCCGCACCCTGCCGGGAAGACACTGCGCGCAACAGCCGCACCGCGGCCCAGCCGTGCCTCCTATCTGTTTCGCTGCCGGTCGCGTTCACTGAGGAGCTGGGCGGCGATGCTCAGGGCGATTTCGTGCGGATGATTGGTGCCGAAGGGCAGGCCGACTGGACAGTGAAACCCGGCCGCGCGCTCCGGCGGCAGCCCACCGGCGATCAGCTCGCGGCGAAGAATCTCGGCCTTGGCTTCGCTCCCGATCACGCCGACGAAGGGGAAGGAGCGCTCGCCGAGGGCGCGCTGCAGGACGGGACGGTCGGAGGCATGGCCCTGCGTCAGGCACAGGATGAAAGCGTGGTCCGATATCCGGGAGACGAGTGCCGCGGGCTCGTCGGCCTGGAGGTAGCAGGCGTTGTCGGCGCGGGGCAGCCGGTCGAGCCAGTGGCGGCGCGGATCGACCACGGTCAGCTGGCATTCGAGCGGCGCGAGCACGGGCACCAGCGCCTGGACGACATGCCCGGCCCCAAAGATCCAGATCGGCCAGGCCGCACCGCGGCCGCCGTCAGGATGCGGCTCAAGGTAGAGTTTGACCGCGCCGCCACACGTCATGCCCGCGTCACCCCGGAGCGTCCAGTGGACGAACCGGGGTTGGACTTCGCCGGCGACAATCATTTCCTGCGCCAGCGCAATCGCCTTCGCCTCGACTTTGCCGCCGCCTACCGTGCCCGTCTGGAGC
>CAISJA010000327.1 GCA_903885525.1 uncultured Opitutaceae bacterium | reverse complement strand
CCGTTGTGGCAGTCCGAGCACTTGGCGTCATAATCGCCGCCCGGGTGGCGGAACTCCTGGCCGTTGGCCGAGAGCTCGCCGAGCTGGGTGCCGGCACCCTGCGCCAGGATCGTGTGGCAGGAATTGCAGTCGCTGGCCCGCACCAGCTCCCCGCTGGCAGTCTTGTGCTTGTCGTCGTGGCAGCGGAAGCAGCCCGGCCAGTCCTTGTGCCCGATGTTGTTCGGGTAGACGCGCCAGTCGGCCTTGCGCTCGGGAAAGATCGTCGCGGCGTAGATTTTCTGGACTTCGGCGACGGCGGCCGCCGTGTCGGGATTGTCCTTGTATTTCGCCTTGAGGAAATCGGCGATCTTCTGGGGGGCGTTCTCCGAGGTGGTGATGTCCTTCTGCAGCATCGCCTGGACGGCGGCCCGCTTGATGTTCGGCAGCTTGCTGCTGAGCGTGCCCTTGGCCAGCGCCAGTTCCACCGCGTCATTGGCCGTCGGGAAAACGTGGGCCGGACGGTTGTGGCAGTCCATGCAGTCCATCACGCGGGTCTGCCCGGCCGGGGGCTCGCCGGTGAACTCCTCGTTCCGGAAAATGCGGGACGTGCCGTCCTTCTTGTTCGTGACCTTCATCCAGACGATGTCCTGCCGTTTCTCGTCGGCGGCGTAGTATTCGACCTGACTATCGGGGCTCACATGCCAGTGGATGCCGCCGGGGGGGCTGCCGGGGCGGCCGGTGTTGACCCGCATCAGCAGGCGCACCGCATAGCCGGTGTTCTTTTTATCGTTGAGGTAATGCTCGAAGTTGAGGTCCACGTTGCCGAGGAACTTTTCCGGCCAGTGGCATTTTTCGCAGATGTCCTGGGCCGGGCGGAGATTCTTGATCGGGGTGCCGATGGGGCGGCTGTAGTTGTCGAAGGTGTAGGCGATGAGCTGGTGGGTGCCGTTGATCTTCGCCTTCACAAACCACTTGGCTCCGGAGCCGATATGGCAGGCGACGCACTCCACCCGGGCATGGGCGCCCCGCTGATAGGCCCGCAGTTCCGGTCCCATGGCCCGGTGGCAGACCTCTCCGCAGAATGTCGTGGATTCGGAGTAATGGTAGGTCTGGTAGCTCCCGAAGGCGGACAGCATCAGGAAGACCGCCGTCCCTCCGCCGAAGATCAGCAGGAAGCGGCGTTGCCGCGGATCCTCGAAGTCCACCGACCAGCGGTGGGTGACGCCCGGGAGATGCTGGCGGGCAAACTTCCGCTCGAGGAAGGCACCGGTCAGGGCGACGACAATGCCGGCAATCAGGAAGATCGGCGCAACAATGTAAGTCAGGATGCCCAGGTAGGGGTTTTTGTTGCTTTCGGAAAAATCCATCGCCACGAGCAGGGCGAAGGAGAACAGGGCACCGACGGCCAGCACGGCGCCGACAGCGGTGATCCAGTTGTTGAAGTAGGAGCGCGGCTTGAGCGCCGCAGGGACGCTGCCCGGTTGGGTGGGGTCGGGAGGGATCATGGACAGATAAAGGCAGAGAAGATTGAGGAACGAAAGTGGAGGGGAAGGGAGTGAACGTCAGCAAGATTCACCCAACGGGTGGAGCGCCACTACACGCGAATTCACCGTCAATGACAGGAACGGGCCAGCCCGTTCCCATGCCGCAAAAAGCCGACGGAGCGGGTGCTCGCGTCGGCTCGGTTATGTCGCCCGGGGAAGGGCTCAGGCCTTGAACTTGCGGATATAGGCGACGAGATCCTTGGCTTCCGCCTCGGAGAGGTCGTCCTTGAAGGCCTTCATGCGCTCCTTGGCCCCGTCCTTCACGCCGCCGAGGATGGCTTGGAGCATCTCCTCATCTTTCAGGTCGGCCTGCACCTTGGCGTCGGTGTAGT
>CAISJA010000326.1 GCA_903885525.1 uncultured Opitutaceae bacterium | reverse complement strand
GTCAAAGTGGGAGATTCTCCGTGGACTGATTCAGCAATAGCACGCACTTGAGCCCTCCGGCCAAAGTCAGCGTATGTCCCGCATAGATCGCAACGCACGCCAATGCCGGCATCGCTGGCGGTGCCATGATCCAGCCCTGGATCAAGGCGGAGGTAACCGGAGTGGTTTGTTTTTAATATTCAGTTTGTGAGGGTATTATACTTTCGTGGTCTTCATTCGCCGAGATGACCGCTTGGGATGTTTCTGCCCTTAGTAGATCGGTAAAAATGAGCCATACTTTTGGAAATTCAGTTTCGGCGTTTTTTTTACCATTCCTTCATTCTGGCATTTACAAATCCGGGAAGGGGATGCATGGGTTGTTCACAAGTTATCCACTCGATGGAAAACACCCTATCGTCGGTTACCACATCCACGCAGCGTCGGACCGAGGTGAGAGTTAAAACCTATGTCTTGGACACCAACGTCCTGCTGCACGACCCGCAATCGATCTTCAAGTTCGAGGACAACAACCTCGCCATCCCCGTCGAAGTCCTGGAGGAGCTGGACGCGATCAAGGGGGAGCAGTCCACCGAGCGAGGCCGCAATGCGCGGCATGTGCACCGTGTTTTGCAGGAGCTGCTCCCCGACTCGCGTTCCATGCACGAAGGGGTGAAGCTGCCCAACGGTGGCACGCTCTCCGTCGTCATCAACCGGTACCTGGTCGAGAACAACTGGTCGTCGCCCGCGATGCAGCGACTGCGGGCCGTCCTCTCCGACTTCACGAAAAAGGACAATCGCATCATCGCCAGCGCGCTCTTTGTGCAGGAGACCTTTCCGCCGCCCACGATCCTAGTGACGAAGGATGTGAACGTGCAGCTCAAGGCCCGCGCCGTTGGGCTGGAAGCAGAGGACTACCTCAACGACAAGGTGCCGGAAGCCCCCGACCACGATTCCTACCCCACGGTCAACCTCGACGTCTACGCCATGCAACGCTTCTGCTCGGAGGGGCAGTTCGAGCTGGCTGAGGAGTTGGCGGCCAAGCTCTACTTGAACGAATACGCGCTGCTCACCACCCCGGAGGGCAAGACGATGCCCGGCCGTTACGTGGGCCGCGGCGTGATGCGCCGCCTGCGTTTCCCGGAGTTTGTGAAGGCACCCGGCGGCATCCCGATCCGCGCGCGCAACCTGGAGCAGCAGTTCTTCATGGACGCCCTGATGGACGATTCCATCTCGCTCATCACCTGCTTCGGCAAGGCCGGCACGGGCAAGACGCTGCTCTCCACCGCCTGCGCCCTGCACCAGACCTGCGACGAGGCCTCGCGGTACGACGGCCTGTCCATCTCGCGCCCGGTCATCGCCCTCGGCAAGGACATCGGCTTTCTGCCCGGCTCGCTGGAGGAAAAGATGAAGCCCTGGCTGCAGCCCTACCACGATGCCCTCGAAGTGCTCATGCCCACGAAGGCGCCGAAGGAGCCACAGTTCGCGGCCAAAAAGGTCGGCAAGAAAAAGAAGCCGCGCGACGACGTGCTATCCAGCATGAATTCCCCGCAACCGGCGCATGGCGGCGCAGGCAGCGGCAACCTGCCCCCGATGAAACCCTACGAGCGGCTCATCCGCAGCGGCGTGGTCGAGATCGAGGCGCTGGCCTTCATCCGCGGCCGCTCCATCGCGCGGCGCTTCTTCATCCTCGACGAGGCCCAGCAACTCACCCCCCACGAGGTGAAGACCGTCATCACCCGCATCTCGGAGGGCTCCAAGATCGTGCTCATCGGCGATCCGGCGCAGATCGACAATCCTTATGTGGACGCCCGCAGCAACGGACTGGTCTACTGTCACAACCGGATGAAGGGCCAGTCGCTCCACGCGCACGTCAATCTTTCAAAGGGCGAACGCTCCCGGCTCGCCGAACTCGCCGCCGACCTGCTCTGACCGGAGGAAGCAGTGGCCGCGTGGCGGAAGCGGGCGTTAACCGACCCGCTGCCTGCGGCCCGCCGGACTGGCGGCGCGGGAGCGGCGCCAGCGGTGCCGTTCAGTCGCCTGTCTCGGCTTCGGCGGGTTTTTCTTCGCCCTGCTCCCCGGCTTCGTCGTCCAGCAGGCTGGGTTCGCCGCGTCGATGCGCGACCCATTCCATGATGCCGGCGAAAAAGCCGGTGAACATGAGGTCGCCAAACAGGGTGTTGCGGAAGAATAGGTAGGTGGGCGGGAACTCGGGATGGCCCGTGGTCAAGGCCTGCCACCAGCCGGCCAAGGTGCGGGCGTAATAGGCGTCGCCCCACCACGACTGGGTGTTGGTGACGGCGTAAAAGAGCAGGGCGCCGAGCAGGCTGCCGTTGAGGAGCCAGAGCCAGGATTTGCGGCGTGCCACCCAGGCGCCGAGGCCGAGCGCGGCGGCGAAGCAGGCGGTGCGGGCCAGAAAACCCGCCGCCGACCAGTGGTAGCCATAGGTGCGGGCGTAAAACCAGTTGAGGTAAAGGTCAGAAAGGCTGAGGGCCGCAAAAGGGATGAGCCACCACCGCCGGTGGCGGAAATAGACGGCGCCGCAAAAGGTGATGGCCATCAGGGGCGACAGGTTCGAGATCGCCAGGTCCAGCGTCGGCAGCACGCGATAGGCGGTGGCCAGCAACAGCAGGACGAGGGCGAAGGCAGGCATGGGAAAACAGAGTAGACTGCGGCCGGTGCGCCGGACCAAGCACAAAACAGTTCAGGATTCCGCGGTGCGGGCGAGCAGCCAGAGCAGGTCGGAGAGACGGTTGAGGTAGTGCAGCAACAGGGGGCGGAGGCGACGGCCCGCCCGGGGGAGCCCGACCAGTCGCCGCTCGGCGCGGCGGGCGGCGGTGCGGGCCAGATCCAGGGCAGCGGCGGACGGATTGGCCCCGGGAGTGGCCCAGCCGTCGAAGCTCGGCTGCCGGGCCTCGATCCGGGCCACCGCCGCGTCGAGCCGGGCCAGGGCGGCCTCGTCCAGGCGGGCAAACTGGCTCCGGGCATGGCGGGCGGCATCCCGCTGGGCGCAGACGACCTCGCCCATGAGCGCCACGAGTTCGTGCTGGATTTTCTCCAGGTCGTGGCGGGCGGCGGCGTTCCGGGCGGCGGACTTGGCGAGGCCGAGGGCGGCGTTCAATTCGTCGAGGGCTCCGACCGCCTCGATCTGGGGGTGATCCTTGGCCACCCGCCGGCCGTAGAGCAGAGCGGTGGTGCCATCGTCTCCAGTGCGGGTGGCGATGGAGGCCCGGCGGGCGGGAACGGTACGGCTCATGTCTCCTTCCGGGCGGCGGCGCGGGTCGCCTTTTTCAGCGCCTTCAACTCGGGATCAATGACGGCGAGGACCGACTTGTCCATCCGGTCGATGAACAGGACGCCGTTGATATGGTCGGCCTCGTGCTGGATGCAGCGGGCGAACAGACCGTTGCAGTGCAGGACGTGGGGCGTGCCCTGTTCATCCTGGTACTTCACGGTGATTTCATCGGGCCGCATGACCTCCCCGCGGATGCCGGGGAAGGACAGGCAACCCTCCTCGTACTTCGTCGCCGGTTCCGGGACGGCGGCCACCACCGGGTTGGTGATCACCATGGGCATGATGATCTCCAGCGGCGGGTGGGCTCCGTCGAGCACCCAGTCGAATTCCGCCTCGGTATCCCGCAGGTCGACGACGCACAACAGCAACGCCTGCCCGATCTGCTGGGCGGCAAGGCCGATGCCGGCGGCCTCGTGCATGGTGTCGACCATGTTGTCGGCCAGCCGGCGGAGTGCCGCGTCGTGGGTGGCGACCGGGACGCCTTTTTTGCGCAAGAGAGGATCGTTGTAGTGAACAATGGGCAGGACCATGGGTCGAAGCCTCGCACGCTATTTCCGCGCCGCCGTGCCGCAATTATAATTGTTTCCACCCACCTGCCGGTCACGATGGCTCCCATGATGCCCCCCTCCCAGCCCACCCTCCCTGTGCGTTCCGGCACCTGGCTGGCCGGGCTGGCTGCGGGGGCGGCGCTGCTGGCCGTGGCCTGGCTGCTGCCGGTCAACGTGAAGTCCCTGAATCCGGCGCTGCTGCGCGAGGCCGGACGCGATACGCCGGGCGTCGCCGCCTTCAGCCGGGGATTGCTGGAGCTCGACAAGCCCGGCCCGGCTGCGCTCGTGCTGGAGGCGGCCCGCACCGTCGGGGATCCCAGCACGGCGCCCTTGGGCGTGATTTTCGACGACTATGCCCGCCGCCACCGCGACATCATGCCGTGGGGGGGCTGGGATCCCGCCCTCGAGCCGCTGCTCGCCGGCCGCAACGCCGCCTCGGCCGCCGAGCCGATCCCGGTGCTCCGTTTCATGGTCACGCAGCAGGCCCGCGAAAACCTCCGCGCCTACCTGGCGGTTTCCCGCCTGCCCGGCGTGCAAACCCTGCTCAACACTGCGGCGGTGGCGTCCACGCAGCGTTTCGTACCGGCGCAACGCCCCGGCGGGCAGCCGCTCGACGCGGTCATTCTCCTGACCACCTATCTCTGGCAAACGGAACATCTCGCCCCATCGCTCCAGCGCGAAATCCGCGCACTGGCCGAAAATGCGGTGGGCACCGGCCAGATGGGCCCGCTGGAGGATTTTTACCTCGACCTCCTGACGCTCGGCAAACGGCTCGACTGGGTCCAGCTCTCGGAACTCCTGCGCACCGCCACCTCGACCGCCACGGTGGCGCAGATCGCCCACCTGGTCCGGGTGGCGCCGGAGCATCTGCCCGTCATCTATTCCGCCGCCCTCATGACCCGCTCGACCGACGCGGTGGCCCGCTACCTCATCGCCTACGGCCGCCCCGGGGCCGACAACCTCCGTCTCGCCCTGTCCTGCGGGACCGGTGCCGTCGAGCAGCTGGTGACCCGGCAGGTGCCGGTGACCACGCGCTCCGGGCTGGAGTTCGAGCTGGGCGCGGAGTTTGCCCTGCGGCATCCCGAGCTGGCGCTGCTCGTGAAGTACGCCTCCTTTCTGGCCGGTGCCTTCCTGCTGCTGCGCTCGGTGGACCGGCGGCTGTTCCGGCCGGTGGAGCTGGCGCTCTCAGCCGCCTTTCCGCGCATGGGCAGCGGAGTGCTCGCCAGCCTCCTCACGTTCATCTTCTTTGTGTTCTCCGAGCCCTTCCTCCTCAAGGCCGCCGCCGCGACGGAGTACCAGGTCCGGCTGGCCATGCCCGTGCTCGGCCACCTCGCCACCGGCGTCCCGCCCGCCCAAGTTTCAACCGCTACCACCATGGACATCTCCACCATCCTCTCCATCACCACGTTCGCGCTGCTGCAGGTCGCCATGTATGTGACCTGCCTGCTCAAGATCAGCGAGGTCGACCGCTCGGGCGTGCCCGCCGCCACCAAGCTGCGGCTGATGGAGAACGAGGAAAATCTTTTCGACGGCGGTCTCTATGTGGGCATTGCCGGCACCGCCACGGCGCTCGTCCTCCAGGTGCTCGGGGTGATCGACGCCAACCTGCTCGCCGCCTATTCCTCCAACCTTTTCGGGATCGTGTGCGTGGCCCTGGTCAAAATCCGCCACGTCCGCCCCTACAAGCGCCGGCTGATCCTGGAGCTCCAGCCGGCCGCCGCCTGAGAACCGGGCCATGAACAAGACCCTCCTCCTCATCATCTGCGACTTCCTGCTCCTCAACCTCCTCGCGCTCACCCGCTGGGAGAAGGCGGAGCCGCCGCATGCCGGGCTCCAGTCGGCGGCGCCGACCGCCGCCGCCAGCGCGCCGGCGGTCAACGCCGACATGGTCGAGCTCATGCGCGTTTCGCTGGAAGACGAGAAAAACGCCCGCGACCGTCTCGCCGCGCAGCTCGGCTCCACCCAGGGGACCTTGTCCGAACGAGAAAAGGCGCTCACCCAGCTCGGCGACCAGAAAGCCCAGCTCGAAGGCGCCCTGGCCAGCACCACCGCCTCGGCCAAGGAACTGGAGAAACGCTACTCCGCCGCGACCAACGAGGCTTTCCTGACCAAGGAGCAGCTGGCCCGGATGCAGCGCGAGCTGGAGGAGCGCCGGGCCGAGGCGGAGCGCCAGGCGCAGCAGCTCGCCGGCCTCGAACGGCAGAACGCCGAGGCCCGCCAGCGGATCGAAAATCTCAACGTGGCCGTGCGCGTCGCCGAGCAGGAAAAACAACTGGTCGCCCAGAACCTCACCGAGGCGAAGCAGCAGATCGAGGTCGAGCGCACCGAGCGCGCCAAGGTACAGGAACAGACCGTCCAGCTGGCGCAGGGAGTCGGGGCCCTCGCCGAGCAGTCCGGCCAGCTCACCCAGGAAGTGCGCGACAGTCGGCCGCTCAATCCCAACGCGATCTTCACCGAATTTCTCGCCAACCGCGTGGCCCTGCACCTTGGCAGCCGCCGGCCCGGCCTGTTCAGCCCGTCCCAGCGCGACCGGGACACGCAGACGATCCTCGTGAGCGACGGCCGGCGGACCTACGCGCTGGTGCACGCCGGCGACACGCCCTTCAGCTTCACCTTCGATGTGCCGCCCGACTACGACCAGATCTCGGGCCAGCTCACGCGCGGTTCCTTCAACGCCCCGCTCCGGCAGCTGCAATTTCTCGCCCTCGATCCGCGGATCGTGGTGATTCCGGTGGATGATTCCCTCGCCGCCCTGATGGGGGCCAAGATTTACCGGCTCGCCCCCGACCCTTTCAAATCCGCCGCGGCGGTGCTGGTGCGCGCCGAGGACGGCAAGTACGGCGAGACCCCCTTCCGGATCGACGCCTCCAATCCCGGTTACGTGAAGGTGGACAACCGGATCGTCACGCGGCTGTTCGGCGAATTTGCCCCGCGGCGCGGCGACCTCATGTTCAGCCGGCAGGGCGACCTGATCGGCCTGATGGTGAACAACGAGTATTGCGCCGTGCTCGGGGATTTCCGGCCCTCGCAGACGCTACCGGTCGGCGAAGGCCCCGCCCTCGGCAAAACCGGCCCGATCTTCGCCGACCTTGCCACCCGCTGGCAACGTCTGCCGATCAAGCTCCAGTAGGTCGCCGCCGGGCAGGCAGGTCCAGCCGCCCCGCCGCGGCCGGCGGTGGGCGCGAGGTGGAATATTGCCGCCTTTTGCCGGTTTTGTGACCAACTGGATCCTGCATGCCGCCCCGGCCGAACATACTTTGGATGGTGACCACCCAGTGGCGCGGCCAGGCCTGCGGATTTGCGGGTGACCGCAATGCGCAGACGCCCTGGCTGGACGGTCTGGCCGGCGAAGCGGTGAACTACACGCAGGCGGTGACCCCCCACCCGCTCGGGCCGCAGGCGCGCGCGGCCCTGCTCACGGGACGGCTCTGCCCGGAGAACGGCGTGTGCGACTACTACGATCCGCTGCCGGTTTACCAGCCCGGGGCGGGGCAGCTCGGCGGGTTGCGCCCGCGGGAGCACTCCCCGGCCAAGGCGCGGGCGCCCGAGGGGGGGCTCCCGTCCCCAGCGGGCCGGACCGTGGCGCACGCCCTGAACGACCGCGGCTATGCGACGGGGTTTTTCGGGAAGTGGCATCTGGCGGAGCGCGACCGCGACGCGCCCTTGGTCGGCGAGACGCCGGCACGACAGTGGGTGCCGCCCGAGCGGCGCGGCGGCTTCGCCTGCTGGGAGGGCTTCGAGGGCGGCTTCTTGCTCAACGATCCCTGGCTGCACGGCACGCGCCTGGAGACGCCCCGGCATTTCAAGGGCTACCAGAGCGACATTCTCTGCCAGCGGGCGGCCCAATGGTGCCGGGAACAGTCGGCGCGCAACGTGGAGGCCGGGGTGCCCTATTTCTGCCTGGTGAGCCTGGAGGCCCCGCATCCGCCCTACCGCGCCCCGGCCCCGCATGTGCAGGAACCATCCCCCGGTGCGCTGGTGCTGCGGGCCAACGTGCCGCTGGGTGGCGACGTGGAGCGGCAGGCCCGGGCGGAACTGGCCGGCTATTATGCGCACATCGAGGCCACGGACCGCGCCCTCGGGCGGCTGCTGGCCGAAATCGACCTGGAGGGTACGGCGGTGGTCTTCACCTCCGTGCACGGCGATATGCATGGCAGCCACGGTGTGTTCCGCAAGGCATGGCCGTATGAGGAATCGGTGCGTGTGCCGCTGCTGGTGCGTCCGCCGGGAGCCGGCAACCGTGGACCGGGGACGACCCGGGCCGATCCGGTCAGCCTGGTGGATCTGCCGCATCTGGCCGTGGCGTGGGCCGAAGGCCGGGAATGGCGGTGCAAACGCGACAGCGCCGCCATCTCCATGCCCGCGCCGACGCTCATCGCGCGGCAGTGCCCGTATGCCTGGCGCGGCTTTCGCTCGGCGCAGCACAAGTTTGTGCTCCGGCGCGAGGCCGACGGGAGCGAACAGCCGTGGCTGTATTTTGATCTGCAGAACGATCCCCTGGAACAACACAACCTCGTCCACCAGCCTGGGCACGCCAGCGAGGTCGCCGGCTGGCGGGCCCTGCTGTGAGCGGCCGCGCCCCCCCTGCGGCCTTCAGGCCAGCAGGGAGACGGCGACGGGCCCGGCCGGCACCCCCACCTCGGCGCTCAGATGGTTCACCAAGGAGAGGAGTTCGTTGGACTGGGCGGAGAGCTCCTCCGCCGCTGCGGCGGATTCTTCGGCGTTCGCCGCCGTGCCCTGGGTGACTTTGTCCACATGGGAAACCGCCTTGTTCAACTGCTGGATGCCTTCGGCCTGTTCCCGGGAGGCATCGGCGATTCCGGCGACAAGATCGTCCATTTCCCGCACGTGCCCGACGATATTCTCAAGGAGGGATGACACCTCGTGGCCGGCCTGCACACCCGTTTCGCCGTTGCGCTGGGCGGCGGCAATCTTGTCGGCCGACTCCTTGGCGGCGTGGGCGGAGCGCTGGGCGAGGGTGCGCACCTCCTCCGCGACGATGGCGAAACCGGCACCGGCCTCCCCAGCCCGGGCAGCTTCGACCGCCGCGTTGAGGGCGAGGAGGTTGGTTTGAAAGGCGAGCTCGTCGATCGTGCGGATGATCTGGGCGATCTCACTGTTCGAATTCCGGATGCCTTCGAGGGAAGCGGCCATTTGATGGATCGTGGCGGCGCCGGATTCGACGACGAGGCGGGCGCGGCCGGCAGCCTGCTTG
>CAISJA010000325.1 GCA_903885525.1 uncultured Opitutaceae bacterium | reverse complement strand
CCGTGAGGTGCGGGGCAATGGACTCGCGGTAGAGCCGGGCCTGCGTCTGGTCGGGGACCAGAATCATGATGACATCGGCCCACGCGGCGGCCGCGTCGACGGTGACGACCTTGAGGCCGGCTTTCTTGGCCTTGGGGGCGGATTTGCTGCCGGCGGCGAGGCCGACGCGCACGTCGACGCCGCTGTCCTTCAGGTTCAGCGCGTGGGCGTGGCCTTGGGAGCCGTAGCCGATGATGGCGACTTTTTTGCCGCGGATGAGCGCGAGATTCGCGTCCTTGTCGTAATATATTTTAGCCATGGGAGGGAGATGTAGGGGGTGGAAGTGGGTGGAGAGGGTGGGTGACGGGGCCGGGCCGGAACGGTGATTGGGATTTTCCGCGCGTCACACCGACATGGCGGCGTCGGTGGCGGGATCGGGGGGCTCGGCGGCGGGGTGGCCGACCTCGACGCGGACGAGCGGCGGGTTGGCGGAGAGCGGATCGTGGCCGCGGGCCATGGCGACCACACCGGTGCGGACCAGCTCGAGGATGCCGTAGGGACGGAGCACCATCTCGAACTTGCCGATTTTCTCCGGGGTGCCGGTGACCTCGATGACGACTGATTCCTCGTCGACATCGACCACGCGGGCGCGGAAGACATCGGTCAGCGCCAGCACCTGGGAGCGGGTCTCGGTGGTGACGCGGACCTTGACTAGGCCCAGCTCGCGGGTGAGGGCGGCCTTGTGCGTGAGGTCGTCGACGCGGAGGACGTTGACCAGCTTGTAGAGGCTGGCCTCGACGATGCGGGCCCCGGCCTCGGAGGCGTCGACGACCACGGTGAGGCGGGAGACGCCGGCCGTCTCGGTGCGGCCGACGGTGAGGGACTCGATGTTGAAGTTGCGGCGGCGGAAGAGGGAGGCGACGCGGTTGAGCACGCCGGGCACGTCCTCGACATAGGCGATGAGTGTATGTTTGGCCATGGGGGAAAGGCGGGGGGGAGCGGAGGGTTGGGTCAGTCCGGCTGGGTTCAGCGTTTGCGCCGCGCCGGCTTCGGGGCCGGCTTGGCCGCCTTGGGAACAGGGGAGCGGGACGGTTTCTTGGCCACGGCGGCGGGCTTGCCGCGCTTGGCTGCAGCCCGGGGGGCCGGGCTGGGCGGGCGGGCGGGGGCGGCGGCGGCGGCAGCGGCGGCGGGCGGAGTCGTGGGCATCTGCCACTCTTTGTCCGCCCCGGTCTCGGCGAGAATCTCGCGCTTGGGGCGGCGGATCATGTCGGCCAGATCGGCGCCGGCGGGCACCATCGGAAACACGGCGTCCTCCTGCTCGACCTGGAAATCGACCAGCACCGTGCCCTCGTGGGCGCGGGCGTCGCGGACGGTCCGGGTGACTTCGGGCCGGGTGGAGACCCGCACGCCCTTGATGCCATAGGCCTCAGCCAGCTTGACGAAGTCGGGGCCGACGAGCGGGGTGGCGGCGTAGCGTTTGTCGTAGAAAAACTCCTGCCACTGGCGCACCATGCCGAGGAAGTGGTTGTTGATGATGGCGACGTTCACCTTGATCTTTTCCTGCGCGATGGTGGCGAGTTCGCACGAGGTCATCTGGAAGCCGCCGTCGCCCACGACCACCCAGACTTCCTTTTCGGGACAGGCGAACTTGGCACCGATGGCCGCCGGGAGCGCGAAGCCCATGGTGCCGAGGCCGCCGGAGGTGATGAGGGAACGCGGCGTCTCGTGGCGGAAGTACTGCGCCTCCCACATCTGGTGCTGCCCCACGTCGGTGACGACGATGACGTCGCGGTCCTTGGTGGCGCGCCAGAGATCGTTGATCACGTGGGCGGCATAGAGGTGCCCGCTGTCGGGCAGCGCCTGGATATCGCGCACGGCGGAGTCGCCCTTCATCTCGGCGATGCAGGACCACCAGCCGCCGCGATCGTTGGTCTGCACGCCGGGGAGAATCTCGGTCAGCACCTCGCGGAGATCGCCGATGAGGGCGACGTCCACGGGCACGTTCTTGTTGACCTCGGACGGGTCGATCTCGACGTGGATCTTCTTCGCGTGCGGGGCATAGGTCTTGAGGTTGCCCGTCACGCGGTCGTCGAAGCGCATGCCGAGGGCGATGAGGAGGTCGGCCTGCTGGATGGCCTGGTTGACCCAGGCCTCGCCGTGCATGCCCATCATGCCGAGGTTGAGCGGCGAGGAGGCAGGGATGCCGCCGATGCCGAGGAGCGTCACGGCGATCGGAATGCGGGCGACGTCGGCGAGCTCGAGGAGTTCGGCGGCGGCACCGGACTTGATCACCCCTTGGCCGGCGAGGATGACGGGGCGTTGGGCGGAGTTGATCAAGTCCAAGGCGCGCTGGTACTCGGCGGCGGGCGCATGGAGGTTCGGGCGGTAGCCGGGCAGGCGCGGGGCGGCCGCTTCCCAGTCGAACTCCGCGGTGAGCTGCTGCGCGTCCTTCGTGATGTCGACCAGCACGGGGCCGGGCCGGCCGCTCTTGGCGAGATAGAACGCCTCGCGGATGGCGCGCGGGATGTCGGCGGTTTTGGTGACGAGGTAGTTGTGTTTGGTGATCGGGAGGGTGACGCCGGTGACGTCGCATTCCTGGAAGGCATCGGTGCCGATGGCGCGCGAGCCCACCTGTCCGGTGAGGCAGACGATGGGGGAGGAGTCCATCATGGCCGTGGCGATGCCGGTGACCATGTTGGTGGCGCCGGGACCGGAGGTGGCGATGGCGACGCCGACCTTGCCGCTGGCGCGGGCGTAGCCGTCCGCCATGTGCGTGGCACCCTGTTCATGGCGAGTCAGCACGTGGTGGATCTGCGGGTATTTGGTCATGGCATCATAGGTCGGCAAGATCGCGCCGCCCGGATAGCCGAACACCACGTCCACGCCTTCGCGGATGAGGCATTCCCAGATGATTTCTGCTCCGGTGAGTTTCATGTGATTGATGGGGTCGAAATGGGTTGAGGGGAGAGTCCGGTCAGTTGGTCACGGCGCCTTCGGCGGCCGAGGAGACGGAGCGGGCGTACTTGGCCATGACGCCGCGGGTGTAGCGCGGGGTCGGGCCGGTCCAGCCCTGGCGGCGGAGCGCGAGGTCGGCCGCCGGGACGGCGAGGTGGAGGCGGCGGCCGGGGACGTCGATCTCGATGGCATCCCCCTCCTGCACGAAGGCGATGAGCCCGCCGACCGCCGCCT
>CAISJA010000324.1 GCA_903885525.1 uncultured Opitutaceae bacterium | reverse complement strand
GTAAAAACGTCATCGATCAGCATGTAATGCTGGCCCCGCGTTATGACCGCCCCGGGGGCCAGTGCAAAGGCATTTTTCAGGTTGGCCCGGCGGGTGGCCCGGTCCAGGCGGGTTTGCGTGGGAGTATCCACGACCCGGACCAGCAGCTCCTTCATCTCCGTGCCACCGCCGGCCGCCTGCACTGCGCACTGCGCCAAGAGCCGGCTTTGGTTAAAGCCCCGCTCCCGCAACTTCCGGGGATGCAACGGCACGGGCACCAGGACGGCATCGCGCAGGAAATCCGCGTAGCCCGGCACCTGCCCCATCAGCCGCCGGATATCCTCCAATACATGCCAGCCATGGTGGTATTTGAGGACGTGGACCAAGGCCCGGCCCGGCCCCCGGCAGAGGATCGCCGTGCGGCCCTCGCGGAATTCCGGCACCAGTGTCTCGCAATGCTCGCAACTCCGGTTCCCGGCCATCTCGCCGTAAAAGGGATGGCCGCAAGTGGTGCAATGCGGGGCCGCCACCCGCTGCAACCGGGCCGTGCATTCCGGGCACAGGTGCCGCAACGCCCCCTCCTCCACCACCCGGCCGCAGCTGACGCACAGGCGCGGGAAGACCACATCCAGCATCTGCGGCCAGGCCTGCTGCAGTAGGCTGGGCATGGCCGGCCTCAATACCGCACCCGGACCAGAAACAGCCCCTGCGCAGGGGCGGTCCGCACCTGCGGGGTTCGGCGGGCGGAGGCCAGCAGACCGGCCACCTCCGCGACGGTGAGCTTGCCCAGGCCGACGTTGACCAGGGCACCCGTCAGGCTCCGCACCATTTTGTAGAGAAATCCGTCCGCCTCGAAGGTGAGGCGCACCCGGCGGCCCCGCCGGGTGACGGCCAACTGGCGCAAATGGCGGACCGTGGTCTCGCGCTCCACCCCGCTGTCCGCGGAGAAGGCCTTGAAATCATGCTTCCCGACCAGCACCGCGGCCGCCGCCACCATCGCGGGGACGTTCAGGGCAGGCGCCACCGCCCAGCAATACGGAGCGGTGAAGGGATCTACTTCCCCCAGCGTCAGGTCGTAGCGGTAGATTTTTCCCCGGGCGTCGAGGCGGGAGTGGAAATCCGCCGCCGCCGGGCGCAGCGTGCGCAGCTGGATCGCCTGCGGCAGCCGCGCCTGCAGGGCCTTCCTCAGTTTGTCCGGACCGTGGACCCAGGTTGCATCGAAGTGGAAGACCTGCCCCAGGGCGTGGACGCCGGCATCCGTCCGGCCGCTGCCATGGAGGCGGGTCTCCCGCTGGCAGACCTCGCGCAGCCGTTGCTCGATCACATCCTGGATGGCCCGGCCGCCCGGCTGGCTCTGCCAACCGGAAAAGGTGCCGCCATCGTAGGCACAGACACATTTCCAGCGGACGCTGCGGGCCGGGTGGGCGGGTCTGTTCATCGCGTGCAATCTGCCGGGGCGAAGGGCCTGCCGCAAGCCGGAGATGGCGCGGAAGCGCAGCCCGGGGCCGGGCAGCCTCTCCCCCCCGCGGCCCCCGCCCCGGTGCGGCTCCGACGGAGTCACGGACTCCGCCAATTTTGCATTGTGCGCACCCGGCGGTCCGCGCCAGCATGGCGGCCCGCATGCCCCGCTACCGCCACGTCATCTGGGATTGGAACGGCACCCTGCTCGACGACCTCGACTACTGCATCGGCGTGATGAACAGCCTGCTGGTCCGGCGGGGCCTGCCTCTGCTCGACCGGGCCCGCTACCACGACGTGTTTGATTTTCCGGTCCGGGATTATTATGGCCGGTTGGGCTTCGACCCGCAGACGGATTCCTTTGAAAAACTGAGCGGGGAATTCATCGCCGCCTACGACGCCCGCCGGGGGGAATGCCCCCTCCATGCCGCCGCCCCCGCCACCCTGGCTGCGGTGCAGGCCGCCGGCCTCACCCAGTCGCTTCTTTCCGCCTACCGCCACGAGACGCTGCTGGAAATCGTGGGGCACTTCGGTCTCACCGGCTATTTCTGCCAGTTGTCCGGGCTCGCTGATATCTATGCCCGGAGCAAAGTCGCGCTCGGGCGCGCGCAACTCGCCAGCCTGGGCCTGCCGCCGGACGAACTGGTGCTGATCGGCGACACCGTGCATGACCTCGAAGTCGCCCGCGAACTGGGCGTGTCCTGCGTGCTGGTGGCGGCCGGACACCACCCTGCCGGCAAACTGCGCCGCCATCACGACCAGGTGGTGCCAGCACTGTCCGGATTGTCCCTGCTGCCGGGATTGGAAGCCCTGCGCCCCGCCGGCCCGCCGGGCGGTGATGCCGCGCCGCTTTCCCCCCAGTAAATGTACGCGGCTCGAATGTGGCCGCGGCTCCGGGCCGATGGCATGGCCCGGGATCAGGTCACTCCGCCGGCGGCTCCGGCGGCAGCAGCTGGTCGAGGTAGTCCTGCAGGATGAGACAGGCCGCCCGGGAATCAATCAGGCCGCTGGCCCGCACCTCGCGCCGGCGCTTCTTGGCGATCGTCGATTCCGCCTCGTAACTGGTCAGGGTCTCGTCCACCAAATGGACCGGCAGGCCGAAGCGTTGCTTGAGCTGCGCGACAAAGCCATCGACCTCCCTGGCCTTGAAGCCGGTGCTGCCGTCCAGGTTGAAGGGATAGCCGACCACCAGATCGGTGATCCGGCGCTGGCGGATCAGATCCCCCAGGGCCGCCCAGCGCGCCGCCTCATCGCTCTCCCGCAACGCGGGCAGGGGCAGCGCCACCGCCACCTCGTCGGCGTGGCTGAGGCCGATGCGCTTGGTGCCGTAATCGAGTCCGAGGCAGCGCACGTCAAAGATGCTGCTTCAGGGCCGGATCGGCGGCCAGCCGCAGGAGCAGCAGCTTGATGTCCTGGGCCCGGTCCTTCGGGCAGACCAACGTGGCATCGGGCGTGTGGACCACAATGAGATCGTCGAGTCCCAGCACGGCCGTGATGTGCCCGTCGGCCGACACCACGATGTTGTTTCGCCCGCCCTCGACGATCGCCCGGCCGCGGAGCACGTTGCCGTCCGCATCCTTGCCGTGGTGGCGCTCGACCGCCGGCCAGGAACCGACATCATCCCACCCGAACCGCGCGGGCAGCACGAGCACGTTGCGGGATTTCTCCATCACGGCGTAGTCGATCGAGATCCGGGGCAGGGCGGGATAGAGCCGGGCCAGCGCACGGTCGGGACTCCCGCGCCGGAGGGCTTTTTCCAGACCCAGCAGCCCGGCATGCAGCCCGGGCGCGTGGGCCCGCAGCGCCGCCGCAATGACCGGCACGCGCCAGACAAACATCCCGGCGTTCCAGCAAAAGCGCCCGGAGGCCAGATAGGCCCTGGCCTTGGCCAGGCTGGGCTTCTCGACGAAGCGCCGGGCCCGCAACACGGCGGGCGGACCGCTGTGCCAGACCTTGCCGCGCTCGATGTAGCCGAAGCCCGTGGCCGGTTCGGTGGGCTCGATGCCCAGGGTGACCAGTTCATCCGCCGACCCGGCCGCCTGGAACGCCGCGTCCAACAGCGTCCTGAAACCGGCCTCGTCCTGGATCACATGGTCCGCCGGCAGGACCGCGAAAACGGCCTCGGGGTTGCGCTGCTTGACCAACAGCATGGCCAGGCCCACCGCCGGCGCGGTGTCGCGGCCGACCGGCTCCACAATGAGGTTGCGCCGCGGCAGTCCGGCGCTCGCCTTCCGCACCTCGGCCAGCTGCTGGCGCGTGGTGATGATCAGGATGTTCTTCGCCGGCACCAGCGGGAGCACCCGCGCGATGGTCTGGCTCAGCATCGGATCCCGTCCCACGATGGGCAGGAGATGCTTCGGCTTGTGGAGCCGGCTCTGGGGCCAGAACCGTTCGCCGCGGCCTCCGGCCATGATGACAACAAATCGCTCGGTCATCCCCCCCACCACAAGCGCCGGGAGCGCGGCGTCAACGGTGAACTCGGGTTGATTTTCTCCCAGGGTTCCGCATGGTGCCCCGCAGTATGACCGCTCCTTGGGAAATCGATGTCCTCACCGCCGCCCGCTCCCGGGAGGCCGGCGCCCTCCTGCTCGATGTGCGCGAGCCCGACGAACTGGCCCTCTGTGCGCTGCCAGGCTGCACCGCCATCCCCCTGGGGGAAGTGCCGGCCGGGCTGGCCCGGCTCCCCCGGGACCGCGACATCCTCGTGCTCTGCCACCACGGCAGCCGCAGCCGGCTCGCCGTCCGTTTCCTGCGCGAGCAGGGGTTTGACCGGGCGAGCAATGTCACCGGAGGCATCGACGCCTGGGCCCGGCAGGTGGACCCCGCCCTGCCCCGCTATTGATCCGCCCCACCGCCACGCTTGACTCCCGGGCGATCCTTCCTCCACAAAGTACCTTCACCACCACCAACCACCATGGGACAACAGTTCAACAAGGTCATCAAAAAGAAACGCCGCATGGCGCTGAAAAAGCGCCGCAAGGCCAAAATCAACGCCGCCCGGAAGAAGAAGTAAGGCGGCCCGCCCCGCTTCCCTTGTCCGCTCTGCGCCCGCAGCGATGTGGGCGCCTTTTATTTTATGCCCCGCAAGGTCAGCCTCATCTCCCTCGGATGCGCCAAGAATCTCGTGGACAGCGAGATCATGGTCGGCCACCTGCACCAGGCGGGCATGATCGTCATCCCCGAGGCGGAGAAGGCCGACGTCGTCATCGTCAACACCTGCTCCTTCATCGACTCCTCCAAGGAGGAATCGATCCACCACATCCTCGAGGTCAACCGGCACCGCGGCCTGCGCAAGCGCAACAAAAGCCAGAAGCTCATCGTGGCCGGCTGCATGTCCCAGCGCTTCTCCAAGGACCTGGGCGGCGAGCTGCACGAGGTCGATGCCTTCATCGGCCTCGACCAGGTCACGAAAATCGCGCCCATCATCGAGGAGATTTACGCGCGGGATCGCGGCCAGGCCGGAACCCCGGCCGACTACGTCGCCGGCAAGTCCACCTGGATCCCGGATTATGACACCCCGCGATTCCGGCTGACGCCAAAGCATTTCGCCTATTTGAAGATTGCCGAGGGCTGCAACCACCCGTGCACCTTCTGCATCATCCCGCAGATCCGCGGCCGGCACCGCAGCCGCACTGTGGAGAGCGTGGTCGCCGAGGCGCGCCACCTGCTCTCGGACGGGGTGAAGGAAATCAACCTGATCTCCCAGGACACGACCTTTTTCGG
>CAISJA010000323.1 GCA_903885525.1 uncultured Opitutaceae bacterium | reverse complement strand
GGGAATCCGGCGCGAGGCAAAGTCATCCCCGAAGCGCAGCAGGCTGGTGAGGCCGGTGCGCCCCTCCCAGTGTCCGGCCACCGCCGCGAGCACGAACAGGACCGCCGCCAGCACGGGCCACGCCTGGCGGGGAAGACGGGAATGCGGCCGGGAGGAAGGCATGGTGGCGGCGGGAGCCTGGGGCGGCGGTGACGGGGGCGGATCACATCCTGGCCGGCCCGACCCGCGGCCGGCCGGCCCGGGCGGGGACCGCTTCAGCCCAGGGAGGCGTCGAGCGCGGCGAGGAGCTCCGCCAGGGTGGCCTCGGTTTCATCGCCCATGTTCGAGATGCGGAAGGTGGTGCCCTTGAGCTTGCCGTAGCCGCCGTCGATCAGGAAGCCGCGCTGCTTGAGCCGCTGGTTGACGGCCGGCAGGTCGACGCCGAGCGTGTTGGCGAAGCAGTTGAGCGTCACCGAGCCGAAGCCTTCCTGCGGGAACAGCCGGAAGCCGCGGGCCAGGGCCCAGTCGCGGACGAGGTGGTTGAGGCGCCGGTGCCGGGCAAAGCGCGCGGGGATCCCCTCGGCGGCGATGTCCTGCAGCTTCGACTCGAGGGCATAGATCAGCGGGATGACCGGGGTGCTGGGGGTCATGCCGCCCTCGTGGTTTTTCTGAAACTCGACGAGGTCGAAGTAATAGCCGCGGGCGGGCGAGGTGGCGGCGCGGGCGAGGGCGCGGGGCGAGACGGCGGCCAGGGAGAGGCCCGGGGGCAGGGCGAGGGCCTTTTGCGAGCCGGTCAGCACGATGTCGAGGCCGAGGGCGTCCTTGGCGATCGGCACGGCGCTGAACGAGCTGACGGTGTCGACGATGCTGATGACGTCGGGGAAATCGCGGAGCACGGCGGCGAGGGCCGGCAGGTCGCTCTGGCAGCCGCAGGAGGTCTCGTTATGGATGAGGGTGACGGCGTCGTAGCCGCCGCGGGCGAGTTCGGCGCGGAGCGCGGCGGGGTCGACCGGGCGGCCCCACTCGAAGGACAGGCCGGCGGCTTCGAGCCCGCAGCGGCGGGCGACCTCCAGCCATTTGTCGGAGAAGGCACCGTTCATGCAGCAAAGCACTTTTCGGCGGACGACATTGCGGAGGGAGCCTTCCATCAGGCCCCAGGCGCTGCTGGTGGAGAGGTAGACGGGATCGGCCGTGCCGAAGAGCGCCTGCAGGCCCGGTTGCAGCGAGCGGTAGAGGGCGATGAATTCGCTGCCACGGTGCCCGATCAGGGGGCGCGTCATGGCGCGGAGCGTTTGGTCGGACACGGCGACGGGGCCGGGAATGAAAAGTTTGTAGGGCATGCGGGTGAAGCCGGTGTTGCATGTTGGCGGACCGGCCGCTAACTCGATTCACCAACCCCCGGCCCCCGCCGTCAAAGCCTATTAACGTCATGCCCAACCGCTGGCTGCGCCATAAGACCAACGAATTCGAGCAGTTTGTCAGCGATGTCATCCTGGGGAAGCGCGAAGGGACCGCCGCCGCGGCCCTCGCAGCCCTCCTGCAGTCGGCTTCCTTCTTCTACAGCGGGCTGATGCAGCTCCGGCTCTGGCTCTACCGCCAGCGCATCCTCCACGACCATCCGCTCGGCTGCCTGGTGGTGGTGGTGGGAAACCTCACCTGGGGCGGCACGGGCAAGACCCCGGTGGTGGAGAAATTCGCGCGCGCCCTGCAGGAGCGTGGCCGCAAGGTGGCGATCCTCAGCCGCGGCTACAAAAGCAAGGCTCCGCCCTTCTGGCGGAAATGGTGGCACGAGTTCAACCACCGCGACCCGGCGCCGCCCCGCGTCGTGAGCGACGGCACCCGGGTGCTGCTCGACTCCGAGGTGGCCGGGGACGAGCCCTACATGCTCGCCCGCAACCTGCCCGGGGTGGTCGTCCTCGTGGACAAGGACCGGGTGAATGCCGGCGCCTACGCCATCCGGCAGTTCGGCTGCGACACGCTGGTGCTCGACGACGGTTTCCAGTACCTCCGGCTCAAGGGGAGGCTGAACCTGCTGCTGGTGGACAAGACCAACCCCTTTGGCAACGGCTTCACGATTCCGCGCGGCATCCTGCGCGAGCCGGTGAAGCACCTGCAGCGCGCCTCCTACATATTCCTCACCAAGTCGAACGGCCGGCGCGACGAGGAACTGGAGGCCCTGATCCGGCGGCACAACCCGTCGGCCGAGTTCATCGAGTGCGCCCACCGGCCGCAGTACCTCCAACGCGTCGGCAACGGGGAGCGCCGCCCGCTGGAGGACCTGAAGGGGCGGAGCATCGCCTGCTTCTCCGGCATCGCCACCCCGGAGAGCTTCGAGCGCTTCCTCACCGAGGGCGGGGCCCGCCTCGTCCATCTCCGGCGCTTCCTCGACCACCACCGCTTCACGGCCGAGGATCTCGCGGAGGTCTATGCCGAGTCGCGCGAGGCCGGCGCCGAGTTCATCGTCACCACGGAAAAGGATGCGGTCCGCCTCACCGAGGCGTCCGCCTGTCCGCTCCCGCTGTATTTTCTCCGTCTCGAAATCGACATTCTCCGCGGGGCGGACGACTTTCAGGACGCCGTGGGCAAGATCTGCTTTCCCTTCGGCGGGGCGCCGGCGGCTCCCGCGGACCAGCTGCCGGTCAATCCCGCCTGAGCCCATCCCGGGGGTCTCCCGCAAGGGTCGCCCGGCCGCGGCGGCGGTCCGGCCGGACGAGGCGCGCCGGAAGCCAGCCAGGGGGGCGGTGCCCGGCACCTTTGGGATTGAACGCGGCCGGGTGGGAGGGGTTGACTGGATCGCATGAGTGATCCCCGTTTTGCCCGGCTGGCCGAGGTGCTAACCGGCTTCTCCTGCGAATTGAAAAATGGCGAGCGCGTCCTGATCGATGCCTTCGACATTCCCGATGCCTTTGTCATCGAGCTCATCCGCGCCGCCCGCGGCCACGGGGCGCTGCCGTATGTGAACCTCCAGCGGGCCCGCATCACGCGCGAGCTGCTGCGCGAGGCGGAGGCGGCGCAGTACGAGACCGCCTCCGCGCTCGAGCTGGCCCGCATGCAGCACATGCAGGCGTACATCGCCGTGCGCGGGGCCGACAACATCTTTGAGACATCCGACGTGCCCTCCGCCCGGGTGCAGATGGTCGCAAAGATCCTCAAGCCCGTGCTCGACCACCGGGTCAACAAAACCAAGTGGGTCGTGCTCCGCTGGCCGACCCCCGCCATGGCCCAGCAGGCCGGCATGAGCACCGAGGCGTTCGAGGACTTTTTCTTCCGTGTCTGCACCTTCGACTACTCGCGCTACGCCCCGGGCATGAAGGCGCTGACCGAGCTGATGAACCGGACCGACCGCGTCAGCCTAAAGGGGCCGGGCACCGACCTGAGCTTTTCGATCAAGGGCATCGGGGCGGTCCCCTGCGGCGGCGCCCGCAACATTCCCGACGGGGAGGTGTTCTCCTGCCCGGTGAAGGACAGCGTGGAGGGCACTATCACCTACAACGCCCCGACAATCTATCTCGGCACCGCCTTCGACCACATCCAGCTGACCTTCCGGCAGGGGCGCATCGTCGAGGCCACCAGCAGCAACACGAAACGGATGAACGAAATCCTCGATACCGACGCCGGCGCGCGCTACATCGGCGAGTTCGCCCTCGGCTTCAACCCGCACATCCTGGAGCCGATGCGCGACATCCTCTTTGACGAAAAGATCGCTGGCTCCTTCCACTTCACCCCCGGCCAGGCCTACGAGCCGGGCGGCCATGGCAACAAGTCCGCCGTCCATTGGGACATGGTCTGCATCCAGCGCCCGGAAGATGGCGGCGGCGAAATCTGGTTCGACGGGAAACTGATCCGGCGGGACGGCCTCTTCGTGCCGAAGTCACTCCAGAAGCTCAACCCGCAGGAACTGCTGAAAAAAGGCTGAGACGGGGCGGTTTTCCCGGGGCCGCCCTGCTTCACCCCCGCCGGTGGCGGCGGGCGGGAGAAAAACGACGCCTCCCGCGGCGTTTTTGCATGGCCTTGGGCGGACTGGCCCGCACCTTGCTCTGCGCACCCCATGGAAATCCTGCCCCCTCCCGCCGCTTCCGCCGCCCAGCCCCACATCGTGTATGGGCTGGAGGACCGGATCCCCTTCGGCCCTTCGCTTCTGGTCGGAGTGCAGCACGTCTCCGCCATGGTGGTGGGGACGATCACGCCGCCGCTGATTCTTTCGGCGGTGCTCAAGTTTTCCGCCGCCGACACCGCCTACCTCATCAGCATCGCCCTCCTGGCTTCGGCCTTCGGCACCTGGCTCCAATGCCGGCAGCGCGGTCCCGTGGGTTCGGGCCTGCTCAGCGTCTCCGGGACGAGTTTTGCCTTTCTCCAGCCGTTGACCGCGGCGGGGCAGGCGGGAGGACTGGCCCTGATGCTGACCCTCTCCGGCGTGACCGCGCCGCTGCTGATTGTGCTGGCACCCTTCCTTTCCCGGTTGCGCCGGGTATTCACACCGCTGGTTTCCGGGGTCGTCGTGCTGCTCATCGGCACTTCGCTGATCCCCACCGCATTTTACAGCATGGCGGCGCCGGTCCGGTCCGGCGCGCCGGCCTGGTCGGGCCTCTTGGTGGGGCTCGTCGTGGTGGTGGTGATCGTGGCGGCGCAGGCGGCCGGCCGCCCGTGGCTGCGCATCGCCAGCGCGGCGATCGGTGTGAGCGTGGGCTGCGGGCTGTGCGCCCTCTGGGGCGGACTGCAAGCGCCGGCCCCGGGGACGGGAGCCTGGTTCACCCAGCCGCATTTCCTGCCGCACGGCTGGTCCTTCGATTGGAAATACCTGCCGCCCTTTGCCTTCATCTACCTGGTTTCCCTGCTGGAGGCGATGGGCGACATCACAGCCACCTCCCAGTTGTCCGGCCTGCAGCCTTCCGGGCCCGAGCATTGGCGGCGGCTGACCGGTGGGGTGCTGGCCGATGGCATCACCAGCACGGTGTCGGCGCTGTTCGGTGGATTTCCCAGCGCGACCTTTGCCCAGAATAATGGCGTCATCCAAATCACCGGCGTGGCCAGCCGGCGGGTCGGGTACGTCATGGCCGGGATTCTGACGCTGCTGGGCCTGGTGCCGGCCATCGGGCGCTGGGTGACGGTCATGCCGCCGGCGGTGTTGGGCGGGCTCGCGCTGATGATGTTCGGCCTCGTGGCGGTGGCGGGCATCCGCCTGCTGCTGACCGCCGGGCTGGGGCAGCGCGAAGGCGTGATCGTGGCCCTGTCCCTCGGCATGGGACTGGGCTTGCCGACGCAGCCCGCGCTGCTGGGCAGTCTGCCCGACCTGGCCTCGGCGCTGCTCAGCTCCGGAATTTCCGCCGGCGGGCTCACCGCCCTGCTGCTCAGTTTTTTCTGGCGTCCCAAGCACCTGACACACACGGCGGGTTACTGATCCCGGTCCGATCCCGCAGTTTTCCGCCTATGGGCACCTTGCTCGTCAAAAACATCCACACCCTGGTCACGATGAACGCGGGCCGGGAGGAGTTGCGCGGGGCCGCCCTCTTCGTCCGGGACAACGTCATCGAGCAGGCCGGACCGGCCGCGTTGCTGCCCGCCACGGCCGACCGGGTGCTGGACCTGGCGGGGCGCCACGTCGTGCTGCCGGGGATGGTCAACACCCATCACCATTTTTTCCAGACGCTCACCCGGGTGATTCCGGCGGCCCAGAACTGCGACCTGTTCCAATGGCTCCGGACGCTGTATCCGATCTGGTCCGGCCTGCGCAGCGAGGGCGTCTACGTGAGCGCGCAGATGGCCGCGGCGGAACTCCTCCTCTCGGGCTGCACCACGTCGAGCGACCACCTCTACCTGTTTCCTCACGATTGCACGCTCGACGACGAGATCCGCGCCCTGCGCGACATCGGGATGCGCTTCCACGCCTGCCGCGGGAGCATGAGCGTGGGGGAGAGTCTCGGCGGCCTGCCGCCCGACGCGCTGGTCGAGCAGGAGGCGGACATTCTCCGCGACAGCCAGCGGCTGATCGAGGCCTACCATGACAATGCCCGGCACTCCATGCTCCGGGTGGCCCTGGCGCCCTGCTCGCCCTTTTCCGTCTCGCGCGACCTCATGCGCGAGTCGGCCGCGCTGGCGCGCACCCGCGCGGGGGTGCGGCTCCACACGCACCTTGCGGAGAACCGCTCCGATGTCGAGTACAGCCTGGCGAAGTTCGGGCTCACGCCGGGTGACTACGCGGAGTCGGTCGGCTGGGTGGGGCCGGATGTCTGGCACGCCCACTGCGTGCAATTGAGCGACGACTCGATCGCCAAGTTTGGGCGCACCGGCACGGGGGTGGCGCACTGCCCCTGCAGCAACATGCGGCTCGCCAGCGGGATTGCCCCGGTCAAGAAAATGCTCTGCGCCCGCGTGCCGGTGGGGCTCGGGGTCGATGGGGCCGCATCGAACGATGCCAGCAACCTTTTCCACGAAGCCCGGGCGGCGTGCCTGTTGGCCCGGGTCGGGGCGCAGGATGCCTCGGTGATGTCGGCGCGCGAGGCGCTGGAACTCGCCACCTTGGGCGGTGCGCGGGTGCTGGGCCGGGACGACATCGGCTGCCTGGCACCGGGCATGGCGGCCGACTTCATCGCGGTGAACCTCGACCGCCCCACCTTCGCCGGGGCCGGGCACGATGTGGTGGCGGCCTTGATCCTCTGCCAGACCGACGGGGTCGATTTCAGCTTTGTCAACGGCCGCTGTGTGGTGGAACAAGGCCGGCTGACGACGGTGGACCTGCCGCGGCTGGTGGAGCGCACCCATCGGTTGGCGGCGCGTTTGGTGGCGGGTTGAGAGGGAGGGAGCCCGCGGCGGTCCGGGGGCGGGAATTCAGCCTGGTGGGGGGCGCACGCAAAAAAAGGCCGCCCGGTGAAGGGCGGCCTGCAAGCTAAACAGAAGGGCTGTTTAGAACGAGTACTTCACCGTGAAGTGAGCCTCGGTGCCGGGCATGGCCAGAATGGAGGCGTTGCCATAGGCGGCATTCGGCGGCGCCCAATTCTTCTGGTTGGTGGCGTTGAGGATGTTCAGGCGGTAATCCCATTTCTTCGTGTGGTAACCGACGCTGCAATCGAGCTCGTACTGGGTCGGGATGACGAGGGTGCCGGCGTAGTTGTTGTTCATCGGGCCGGTCACAATAATGTTGCTGGAGACGTTCCAGCCGCTGTCCCAGCCGTAGGAAACGAGACCGTTGAACAGGTGTTTCGGCAGACCGGAGACCTGCTTCGGGCCGGAGTCGTCCTTGGCTTCCGTCGGGAGCAAGCTGATGCCGCCGTCGGACTGGAAGGGCGCCGTGGTGGTGGCATCGATGTAAGAGTAGGACAGGGTGGCGTAGAGGTGCTTGTTGGGCTGGTAGTTCATTTCCGCCTCGAAGCCCTTGGCGTGGAATTTTTGGATCGTGGTGCTGCTGGTGCTCTTGGCCGTGCGGGCCTGATCGTAGAGCGCGAAGTTCAGGAACACCTTGTTTGAATCCAGGTTGTATTTGGCGCCGGCTTCATACAGCTCGCTCGGCTGGGTGAAGTTCTGTTTGTCGAGGTAGGGAATGTTATTCTTGTCGAGCGCCCAACCTGTGATGCCGCCGCCATTGCCGACCGCGCCGGAGGTGTTCTCACTGTAATTGTAGGTCACGTAGTAGCTGGAGGTCGGGGTGGCCTTGAAGACGAGGCTGCCGTTGTAGCTCGGGATTCCGACATTGATCGTGGCGGAGGGCTTGACCACCGGGGTGATGAAGCCAGGGGCAGCGAGGGGATCACGAACCTTGGCGCTCATGTAATCATAGCGCGCGCCCGTGATGAAGTTGACTTTGTCGGAGATCTTCCAGGTGGCCTGGACGAACGGGCCGGCGGTGAAGGCGGAGCTGTCGTTGGTGTCGCCATTGATGACACCGGGGGTCGCAAAACGGCCGGGCCAGCCGGGGACCGGCTGCGCGGCAAAGCTGCCACCGTTCAGAAAGTCCTTCGAGTTATAGACGTTCACGTAGGTCATGTTCTTCGTGAGGTCCCAAACGTTGGCCGGTTCGTAGAAATAGTCGTCGTAGGCCTTGACGCTCTGGTAGCGGAGGTCGAGGCCGGCGTTCACGACGGAGCCGCCCTTGGTGGTAAAGACCACCGAGGTGCGATTTTCCGCGAACCAGGACGGGTCGATGATTTCCGAGTAGTAATAGGTGCTGAGGGTGTTGCGGGCCGTGTAGCTCCAGAAAGTATTGTTCACGATCTTGAGGTCCGGGCTGATCGTGTCGGTCTGGATCACCTGGGCGTTGAATTCGCGGCCGGTCGAATGGTTGTTCGGGTCGAGCAGGCGGGAGTGACGGTTGATGGCGACCACCGGTCCGAGGGCGAGCTTGTTGCCCCTGCCGAGGACGTTGACCGAGTTCTGCGGGTCGGAGGGGGCGGCCGGGGCATTATTGTTGTTGATGCCGGTCTGGTAGAGTCCGTTGTCGATCAGGGCCTGGGTGACGCGGTTGATGCCCCAGTTTTCTGTGTAGCGGTACCAGGTGGCCGAGGCGTCGAAAAAGATGTTGTAGTGGTCGCTGGGGCGGTAGATCAGGGCGCCGTAGAGGGCCTGGTTTTTGTTGTAGAAGTCGTTCCAGTAGCCGCCGCTGTCCTCACCGGAGTAGCTGACGCGGTAGGCCACTTCCTTGGAGAGCGGGCCGCCCTGGTCGATGGTCCAGGATTTCTTGCCGTAGGTGCCGACCGTGGTGCTGACGTAGCCCTTGGTGACATCAAAGAAGGGCTGCTTGGTGATCATGTCCACGAAGCCGCCGACGTACATCGAGGTACCCTGCACCGCAGTGGCCGGACCCTTGACGATGTTGACAGATTCCACCGCGTTGAAATCCAGCGGCAGACCATTGCCGTTGGAGGTGATGCGGGCGCGCACCCCGTTGAGGTAGAGGTCGGCCGACTGGCCGCGGATGCTGGGATTGGAAGGAGCGCCGAAGTTGGTGGTGGTGTAGGCGCTGGAGGTGAGCTTCGAGATGTCCTGCACGCTGTTGATGCTGATGTCCTTCAACTGCTGGCTGGAGATGATGGTGACGTTGCGCGGCACGTCGATGATGCTGTCATCCGTGCCGAAGACGGAGTTGAACGGGCGGGACGTCGGCAGGATCTGCTGCCCGATCGGCACGCTGTTGACCTCAAAGGTATCCAGCTTGACCACATGGTCGTTGGCCGGCTTCGAGTCGTCGGGTTTCTGTTCTTCGGTCGTCTGGGCAGCCAGCGGAGGGAGCAAGGCAGCCAGAACCAAGGCGGTTAACGCAAGGCGTGGGTGGTGTTTGATCATGGTGTGGTGGGACAGTGAATAATGATGGGTCAGGCGGACTAAGCAGCTAACATACCAACCGAGGGGCAAAGATGGGCATTTTTATAGATTCCTGGGCGGTGGCAGCGGCATGGCCATCGGGGAGCGGAGGCAGGTTTAGGCAGGGCGCAAACCAGTTTCACCAGATGCAAGAACATAGAGATACGAGGCCTGAGGAGATGGTCGGCGTTTCGGCATGCGGCCTGCTTTCCGCGCTTCGCCTTGCCGCGATGGTGTCGCTGCGACCGAGGTTTCCTTGCCTCCGTCCGGTTCGCTGCCATTTTGCTGCCCTCCCTGCCGGTGCCCCGGCCGCCCCTTCAATCCCCGCCGCCTTCCTTTCCGCATGTTGCTCCAACGTCTCTACCAGCTCAAAGAATCCGGCACCACCGTCGGCCGGGAACTTCAGGCCGGTGCCACCACCTTTGCGGCCATGGCCTACATCCTGGCGGTGAACCCCGCCATCCTGGCCGTCGCCGGCATGCCGAAGGCGGCTCTCATCACCGTCACCGCCCTCACCGCGGCCTTGAGCACGCTGCTGATGGGACTGATGACCAACTACCCGCTGGCGCTGGCCCCGGGCATGGGCATCAACGCCTACTTCGCCTTCACCGTCTGCCTCGGCCTCGGGGTCTCCTGGCAGTCCGCCCTCGGGCTGGTGTTTGTCAACGGCTGCATCTTCCTCGGCCTCTCAGTCACGGGCATCCGGGAGAAAATCATCGAGGCCATCCCCCTCGGGCTGAAGCTCGCGATCACCTGCGGCATCGGCCTGTTCATCGCCTTCATCGGCCTGAAAAACGGCGGGCTCATCGTCTCCAACCAGGCCACGTTCGTCTCGCATGGCGATCTCGGCACTCCGGCGGTCCTGCTCTGCTTCGGCGGCATACTGCTCACCGCTGTGCTCGTGGCACGCCGGGTGCAGGGAGCGATCATCCTCTCCATCCTGGCGGTCACCGGCCTCGGCCTGCTGGTGCCCGACGGCCACGGTGGCCAGGTCACCCAGTTGCCGGCTTCCTGGCTGTCCTGGCCCTCCTCCCCGGCGCCGACGCTCTTCCAACTGAATTTCGACCTGCTGCTCCACGATTTCGGCAAAGCCCTGCCGATCATCCTGACGCTGCTGCTCGTGGATATGTTTGACAACATCGGCACCCTGATCGGCGTCACCCAGCGCGCCGGCCTGCTCGATGCCAACGGTCGCCTGCCCAAGGCCGGCCGCGCCCTGGTGGCCGACTCGCTCGCCGCCATCCTGAGCTCGCTGCTCGGCACCTCGACGGTC
>CAISJA010000322.1 GCA_903885525.1 uncultured Opitutaceae bacterium | reverse complement strand
GGCGCCCGCCGACACCTTGCTCGCATTCCTATGCAAGCAGTTGCATCGTCATATCCACTCCCTGTGGGACGGGACTGAATCCAAATTGATCATTTTGGTCTCGGATGGGGCCCGGCTGAACCGTATCACAGAACTGGCGACTGACGCCGGCGTCTTGCACGGCCGGCCATTTCCGACTACAGCTCCAGCCAACCTCACCAGTCCTTTGGCCCGAGTCATGTTGCATTGAACTGATTCACTAATCCGCCTTTACCATGCAGCCCGCCGACCTAACCATCGTAATTCCCACTTATAACGAGAAGGCTAATATCGAGGAGCTGATTGCCCGGATTTCACGCACCCTGGGTGATAATCGCTGGGAAGTCGTTTTCGTGGATGATGAATCTCCCGACGGGACCGCAGACCTTATTTTCTCCCTGGCTGCGGCGAACCCGCGCATTCGCTGCGTGCGACGCGTCGGACGACGCGGCCTTTCCTCCGCTTGCATTGAGGGCATGGCCAGCTCCAGCGCCAGATACTTCGCGGTGATGGACGCCGACTTGCAGCACGATGAAACCTTGCTCCCGGCCATGTATGCCGAGCTTTGCACCGGCAACCACGACTTGGTGATCGGTTCGCGATATATCGCCGCCGGCGGCACCGGCGACTGGAACAGAAAGCGACTCCTGATCAGTCGATTTGCCACGATCTGTGCCCAACGCCTGATCAAGTGCAACGTGACCGATCCCATGTCCGGGTTTTTCATGCTCCGACGGGAGGTCTTCAACTCGACCGTGCACGGTCTTTCTGGGCTGGGGTTCAAGATCCTGCTCGATATCCTGGCCACCTCACCCACCCCATTGCGCGTCTTGGAATTGCCCTATCAGTTCCGGGATCGCCATGCCGGGGAAAGCAAGCTCGATTCGACGGTCGCCTTGGAGTACGGCTTCCTGCTGGCGGACAAAATGTTCGGCCGCTTTCTGCCCATCAGTTTCATTCTGTTCGGCATGATTGGGGCCAGCGGCGTGCTGATGCACTTCGCCGTCTTGACTATTTTGCTGAAGATCTTCGGCGAGTCGTTTGTCCTTTCACAGAGCACGGCCACCGCCGTGGCCATGGTGTATAATTTTTTCCTCAATAACATCATCACCTATCGCGACCGAAAACTAAAGGGCAGTCGCATCTTGGTCGGTTTTGTCCTTTTTACGGTGGTTTGCTCCATCGGCGCCATCACCAACGTGAATGTTGCGAATTATCTATTCAAGTTGGGCACCCCATGGTGGATGTCGGCAGCCATTGGTATCGTCATTGTATCCGTCTGGAATTATGCCGTAACCGCGCAGTTTGTCTGGCGTTCAAAGACACCAGCCAAGCTTGCGGCCAAAAATTGAGTTTGCTCCGTCGGGGAAACTGGGTTCGGCGAGGCCCGCGTTGTCATCGGAAAACTCCAGATCAATTACACCACCGTGCGACCCCAAGGCAAACCGAGTACCCATCCTGCCTCCCTGTCATGGTCACCGATAAAAGCCTTCTCCCGTGATCGAAATTTGCCTCTGCACACACAATCCGCGCCGCGAGATACTCGACCTGGTCCTGCGGAGTATCGCCGCGCAAAACATCCCCGCGGAGGATATTTGTTTCCTCTTGGTCGACAATGCCTCGTCGCCGGCGGTGCCCGAGACTGTGCTCGCGCCTTTGCGTAACCGCGGCATCAGCTGCCGCCTCGTGCAGGAACCCCGCCCGGGCATTTTCCACGCCCGCAATCGGGCTATGCGTGAATCCAAGCAAGCGCTGATCCTCTGGATCGACGACGACACCGAGTTCCCCCCGGACCATGTCGCAAAATGTCTGACCATCGCCCGCCAAAATCCCGAGATTGGATGCTTCGGGGGCAAGCTGCGGCTCGGGCCCCAGTGCCGGTTCCCCGATTGGACCATCCCCACCCACCCCTGGCTGGCCATCATTGATCGCGGGGAGGAGCCGATCACCAATAAAACCGATCAATGGGGACTTTGGGAGCCTCCGACGGCCGGCGCCGTCGTGCGCCGCGAGGTGATCACGCACTACCTCGAGTTCGTGGACCAATTGCCCCAGGCCTTCTGCGTTGGGCAGGTAGGCAGCCGGAATCTCATGCGCGGGGAGGACTCCCTCCTGATGCGGATGGCCAACCGCGCCGGTTTCGCCTGTTCCTACCAGCCGACCCTGTGGGGCATTCATCACCTGGACAACCGCCGCTTTCGTCTTCGTTTCCTCCTCCGCCTGTTATTCGGCTATGGCCGCTCCTACGTTCGTTTGGAAAGCGTTTTCGGCAACAAGTTGCCACCGCTCACGGTGAGAGATGCCTGGAAATATTTCTGGACCAGGCAACCCCACCAACAGCACCCGAATTGGCGGGTCGTTCTGTTGATGAAGGCCTGGAGCCTCGGCTTTATTGTCGAAAGAACCGTCCGATTAGGATGAAGCCCCTGCCTACAGGCACGTCGACAAGCGACGGCCCTACGTCCGAATGCTGGCAGCGCGGCGGACGAAGTCTGCCGCGCTGCCAGGCCAGGTGAGTCTTTACAAGAGGCCGGAGCCACCCGTTAAATATCCCGATGCCTGCGTCTGATAACCTGCCCGTTCCCTACCTCACCGTCGTCGCGGCTTCGCGCAACGACGATCACGGTGGTGATCCGCTGGTTCGCACGCAGATTTTCATCAACACTTTCGCCCGGCAGTGCGAGAAATACCGGCTGCCGGCCGAATTGATTTTGGTGGATTGGAATCCGGTCGCAGGCCGGCCCGGCCTGGCCGGCGTGCTCCAACTGCCGGCGGAAGCCTCCTTTTGCCAGGCGCGGATTATCACGGTGCCGGCGGTGCTACATGACCGCCTCAAATACGCCGACCGGTTGCCGCTGTTTCAGATGATCGCCAAGAACGCCGGCATCCGCCGGGCCCGCGGGCGGTTCATCCTGGCAACCAACATCGACATCTTCTTTTCCGACGAGCTGATCCGTTACATCAGCCGACAGCAACTCGACCCCGGCAGAATGCTCCGGGTGGACCGCTACGACATTCAAAGCGGGCTCTCCGGTGAACTGTCGCTAGCCGAAACCCTGGACTACGCCTGGAACCATCCGGTCCGCAGCAACCGCCGGTATGGCCCCAAGGAACTGGTGGAACATCTTTACGGCGACGAGATGTTCAAGCGGCACTGCCTGCCTGATCCCGCGTTCTGCCGGAAAATCAAGGGGATCCAAGTAGTGGAGGAGGACGGCGTCTGGTCGGTGCACCCGGAGAAGGACAGCACCCTGGAGAACCTACACACCTTCGCCTGCGGTGATTTTATGCTTCTCTCCCGCGAGGGCTGGGAGGCCATCACCGGCTACGCCGAATTCGAGGCCTTCGCCTTCAATATTGATTCCTTTGCTCTGCTCGCGGCCCATTACGCCGGCTTCGAGGAGGTCGCCCTGCTGCCCCCCTGCGTCTGCTTCCATATCGAGCACAGCCTTGGCTCCGGCTGGACCCCTGAAGGGGAGAAAAAGCTTTTCGCGCGGCTGCAGGAGAAGAAAATTCTGAACCCGGAGTGGGATGTGCTCTCTCCCGTGCTGGAAGCCATGCGGCGGGGCGAACTGCCGACTGCCCTGAATGGACCCGACTGGGGCTTGGCCGCGTTCACGCTTCCTGAAGCGCGGCTGTTGCCCGGCATCGCCCAGCCGGGCGAGCTCCATCCGCAGCCGTACGCGCCGCCGGTCGGCCTTCCCGTCAGCGCCCTTCGGCCGGAATTCGATCTGGACCTCCTCACCCTTTGGCAGCGGCTCCACTCGGCGAAACTCATCGGCCAAATCCAGGAAGGGGAAAAAAATCTCCAGCAAACTTTGGGCTACCTGCGGCAGGTGGAAACGGACAGCGAGGATCGGCTCAACTCCATCAATTGTTATCAGGACAAGCTCAAGCAGGCCTACGCCGACCACGACCACAACGTCGCCTACATAGAAGGACTGCACCGGGAGATACAGGCCCACATCAAGGTTCAGGCCGACCTGGGGGCCAGCGTCACGGACCTGAACCGCCGTCTGGTCGCTGCCGAACAAGCGGTCGCCGACTCCGCCTCCCCGGCCATCCACGACAGCATGGTGCGCGAATTCTCGCCCCATGCGCGCCATATCCGCCGGATGGCGGTGGCCCAGTACCACCCGCGGTTGCTGCCGCAGATCCTCTGGGTGACCGGGATGGGGGCGACCGTAGAGGTGTTCGGCTGCCCGGCGGAACTCGTCCAGACGCAGCAGGGCAACCTCCGCTTCTGGAAGGAAAGCCTGGTGGAGTGGCTGGCGCAGCTCGACACGCTGTTCAACGAGAAGGCCTATCTGGCCAAGCACCCGGACATCAGCGATGCCGTGGCGCGCGGCCTCCTGCCGAGTGCGTGGGATCACTACATGTTCTTCGGCCAGCAGGAATGGCGCTCCACCAGCGTGGAAGGCTATACCGGCGGCCTAGCCGAATTCGATGCGATTGCGTTCGACTCCACCGACGCCCCGGGGCTGTTGCCCTTCGTGATCGGGAGGCTTCGCCCCTACCAGCGACTCCTCGTGAGCGCCGCCGGCAATCAGCCGGATTGGCTGCCGCCGGTTACCGCTACCGTCCGCTTCCCCGATGCTTCGCTGCTGTGCCTACGTCCGCCTGGTGTTTGGCTCGGACCGCGCGTTCCGACCCACCAGCTGCGCCCCGACTGGCCCAAAGTCCGGCCGCAGGATATCTATCCGCCGAATCCAGCGCAGCCCGGCGAATGGCCTACCATCACCGTGGTGACAGTCAGCTATAACCAGGCCGCCTATCTGGAGGAGACCATCCGGTCTGTCCTCGACCAGAATTACCCCGCGCTGGAATATATTGTGGTCGATGGCGGCTCGACCGACGGATCAGTCGACATCATCCGAAGCTATGCCGACCGGCTGGCCTGGTGGGTCAGTGAAAAGGATGGCGGCCAGTCCGAGGCCCTAAACAAAGGGTTTCGCCGGGCCACCGGCCGGATCCTGACTTGGCTCAACAGCGACGACCGGCTGGCGCCCGGCTCCCTCTACACCGTCGGACAGAATTTTCTGCTGCATGACACCGACATGCTCGTGGGACGCTGCGCGCGGGTGCCCGATCACCAGATTCTGCCCCGCCACGTGCACCGCTGCGCCCTGCCGCTTGACCGCATTGCCCCGTTGCCAATCGACCGGCTGCTGGATCTCGACGGCAGCTGGCTCAAGGGAGATTTCTTTCACCAGCCCGAGGTCTTTTTCACCCGGGACATTTTTGAACGTGCCGGCGGAAAGCTGCGTGAGGATCTCTACTTCAGCATGGACTACGATCTCTGGGTACGGCTGGCCCGCTCGGGCGCGCGCATCTTCGCGATCCCGGAAATTCTCGCCCTCTTCCGCGAACACGCCAAACAGAAGACGGGCGGCGAGCACGTCCCCTACCTCCCCGAACTCCGCGCGGTCAACGCGGAGCACCGCTCCTCCCTCTGACCAGCACCCGGCATGATTACCCACCCCCAGGAGAAGCGGCGCACCATCGACCTGCCCAAACGGGTCCTCTTCCTCAACGATGTGGGTTTCCAATATGGCGCCGGCGTGGCGCAGGCCCGCCAAGTGGAGGCTTTTCTTGCCCTGGGCATCGAAACCGGGGTGATGGCTTGGGCCACCGGGGAAATCACGCTGGAGACGGTCGCCACCCGGCCCATCGATCCCGACCTTTGGCTCGGCATTCGGGAGGTCGGCTACTTGGAAGGGGGAAAGAAACTTTCCGATGAGGCAGTCATTGCCGGCCTCCTCGCCGAGGTCGCCCGCTTCGATCCGGTCCTGGTGCTCGTCGGCAACCTCCACGCCGCCCGCTGGCCCTTCCCTCTGCTGCCTGCGCTCACCCGCATCGGCGTCCGGGTGCTGGCTTTCCTCCATGATGCCTACCTCTACACCGGCCGCTGCGCCTACCCCGGCTCCTGCCGGCTTTTCCTGACCGGCTGCAACGAGACCTGCCCTACGGCTCAGGAGTATCCCGCCCTGGAACCCGGTCTGATCCATGACGCCTGGCAGGTACGCCGCGAGATATTCTCCGGACCGCAGGGCATCGAAGTCATTGCCAACAGCCGCTGGAGCCGCGCCATGTTTCAGACCGCCCTGCCTGACTGCCGCTGGGCCGAGACCATCGAGCTGGGAGCGGACGAATCCGTTTTCCAACCGGGCGACAAACTGGCGGCCCGGCGCCAGCTGGGCTTGCCGGAGGGCAAGCCTGTGCTGCTGCTGGCCGCCGTCAATTTCCAGGAACCACGCAAAGGCGGACACCATGTGCGCAAAATGATCGCGGCCTTGGAGGGCAGCTGCACTTTCGTCGCGTTGGGGCACAACGCGCAGGAGATCCCCGGCCTCATCGGACTCGGGTATCACCTGCGGGCGCACCAGCTGGCACTCATCTACCAGGCTGCCGACCTGTTCGTCGGAACCGCCACCGAGGAGGCCTTCGGCCAGACCATCATGGAGGCCCAGCTGTGTGGACTGCCGGTCGTCGCCTTCCACACCGGCGGCGTGTCGGAAATCGTGCGCAACGAAATCACGGGAAGGCTGGTGCGCAATGGCGATACGGATGAGCTGATCGAAGTCATCCGGCAGATGCTGACGGACCAGCGCGCCCTGCACGTCGCCGGGCCCTGGGCCCGCCAATGGGCCGTCAGCCGGTTCGCACAGTGGGCGCATGAGGAACGGTGGCACGTGTTTCTCAGCGGGCGGCCCCAGCAGGGCACCGGCCTCAATCCCCCCGTCCTCGCCTATCCCCTGCCGTGCGCGGGCGAGGATCCCCGCATGGACCGCTACCTGCCCTCCTGGGCCGGTGCGTCCGGCTTCCTCAGCCCGCAGCATGCGGACATCTTCAACCTCACTTCCCGGCTGCCCGGCTGGCAGATGCCAGGCGATACGTTCAAACTCTTCGAGATGGGCTGGCACGCCGGGGACGTGATCATGGAGGTCGGCCCCTTCGGCGGCCGGTCCGCCACGGCAATGCTGCGAGGCGCGCTGGCCAACCCGGCCCGCACCCGGCGCCCCGAATATTACGGCATCGACATCGACCGCGACTCCATCGCCCGTACCAACGGAACGCTGGCCGGTGAGATGCTCGCGGACCACTGCCATCTCTTCTTGGGTTGCCTGGCCGATTTCGTGTCCCGCTGGACCATCGCGCCAACCATGGTCTTTCTCGACGGCGACCATACCTATGAGGGAGTAGCGGCCGACCTCCGCATCCTGCAGGCCTACCTCAGGCCCGGCACTCCGGTGCTTGTCCACGACTTCCTGAACGAGGAGAACGCCACCGGAGTGATAGGCGTGCGGCGCGCGGCGGAGGAATGGGAGCGGGCCGGCGGCGCTCGCTTCCTCGGTTGCTTCGGGTGCTCCGCGCTCTATGTCGTGCCGGAACCTGGGACCGCCCAATGACCCTGCTGCTCATCCACGCCCTGATTCTGTCCGCAGTGTCCTACCGCCTCTCCGGTTGCGTAGCGCGCCACCCGGCCGACCGGCTGATCGGGTCGGCGCTGCTGTTCTGGGGCCATGTCGTGCTGCTCTCGCTGGTGCTGTCCTGCTTCGGCAAGCTGGGGAACGTCGCCTGGTACTTCCGCGTATCGATGCTTCTCTCCGCAGCAAGTCTGCTGGTGGCGTGGCGCCTTTTCCCGGCCGCCCCCGAGGAGCCGGCGGATACCACCACGGACACAGGAAGGAGCACCACCCTGCTCCTGGCGGCCGCGGCAACTCTGATCCCGCTCGTGCTGGCCAACGGTCTGATCGCGGGGACCTACGAGCCCTGCAACTACGACTCGCTCACCTACCACCTGCCTCGCTCGATCTATTACATCGGGCACGGTTCGCTGCAGCACTTCGAAACCGCGGATTTCCGCCAGGTCTTCTATCCCTTCGATTTCAACCTGCTGCAGCTGACGTGCTTCCTGTACGAGGCGCCCACCCAGCTGATCAACTTCCTGAACCTGGCGGCGTGGCTTCTCGTCGGCCTGTCGGTGTACCGAGTCTCGCGACTGATCGGCGGCAGCCGCGATGGCTCGCTCGTGGCCGCGTGGCTTGCCCTGACCTCGACGGAGATCATGGCCCAGGCCACCAGCACCAACATCGACCTCCCCTCCGCCAGTGCGCTCCTGATGTGCCTGGTCTTCGTCTTCCGGTGGCACCGGGCCCACCGCGGCGCCGACGCGCTGCTCGCCGGACTGGGCGCGAGCCTCAGCCTCGGCACCAAGCTCACCATCGCGTTCTTCATCCCCGTGGTGGCCGCCCTGCTCGCGCTCTTCGCCTACCGCCAGTGGCGTCGCGGCGAACTCCGCGGGTTCGGGCGCGGTGCCCTCTCCTGGGCGCCTGCTGCCGTGCTGGCGGGCCTGTTCACGTCGCCTTTCGTGCTCTTCAACCTGAAGGCCACCGGCATCATGATGACCCACCGGATGGATTTCACACTGAACAAGCCCTTCACCTGGGGCTGCGCGTTCCACACAAGCAAGGTCTACCTTGTCCAGGTATTCTGCGAGCCGTTCGCGCGCTTCAACTTCGATATCGACCTGATCAACTCGATGAACATGTGGTTCAGTCACCATGTGTTCAGCAACTGGAACGAGGCGTATGTTTTTTCCGAGCTCTACACGATTCCGCCCGACCTGAATGAGGACCATGTGTTCTTCGGGTTCGCCGGCCCTCTCTTCATCGCCTGTGCCCTCGTCTGCCTGTGGCGGGATCCGCGTTTGCGACTCCCCGTGACCTGGCTGGCGGTCATCGGGCTCGGGTGGTTCGCGTTCTATTTCGCAACCAACAAGTGGTCCCTCTACAATCAGCGCTATTTCCTGCCCGTATTCGCCCTGCTCGCGCCCTGCAGCCTCACGGTCTGGGAATCATGCTCGCCGCGCTGGTTCCGCCGCGCCACCTGGCTCGTGCTGGCCTGCGGGATCTGGTTCACCGCCCACTACGTCGTCTTCAATACGCTGCGCCCGCTCCCTCTGGGGACCGCGCCCCGGCCCAAGTCCCTGCCAGTGCTGCCTCGCGCACTTTCCCAGCGCCTCGCCGGCGAGACCGCCATCAACATCACCTCCTACGGCACCAATGAGCGCATCTACCCGCTCATGCACCTGGGCCGGCACCAGCGCATCACCTCGGGCACCAGGATTGACCCTGCGAAATACAGCCTTCTCTCCTTTTGGGAGGCGACCCGCGACTACGTCTACAGCAACCTAGCCTACTACGCCTCCTACACGGTCGTGTCGTTCCCAGGCAAGCCGACGGCGGGCGCCGAGTTCCTGGGCACCGTGCTGAACAGCGACGACTCCTTCGACTACGTGGGCGTCCCCGCCCACGCAAACAGCCAGCCCTCGACGCAGCAGAACGCCAATGTCTGCGTGCTCGTCGACTACAACACGGACACCAACGACAAAATCCGGATCGACGGCGGCCACCTTCGCGTCTTCGGGATAAACCCGTCCGATCACGCGCACGTGCGCGTTAGCGCCATTTCGTCCGACGGCTCCGTCACCCGGTTGGTCTCCGTCGCCAATTCCGACTGGGCCGCCCTCACCGTCCTCCACCCTTGGTCGAAGCTGCTGGTCGAGATCCTCGCGGATTCAGATGGCCGGGTCCTGGGCTATGGCTCCATGCCGTTCACCGCTCGCTCGGGCGACAACAAGGTCTCCATCCCCTTCGATCCCTCGACCTTGTTCTCCACCGAGCTCATCTCCGACGACATCCTTCGCAGCGCCTCGGTCAGCGGCCTGTCCGCCCTGGAGGGGCCGTACGAGCAGTGGGAGCTGCCTCGTTTTCGCTGGTGCAAGGAGCCGGTTGTGCGGATCACCGTCCCGGCGGACCCCAAGATCAAGCGCCTGCGTCTCGACCTGAGCGCCCGGCTCCAGGTCCGCGAGGATTCCTACCTGGAGGTGCGGCATAACGGCCGGCCCGTGAAGCTCTGCCGCTTCCTCGGCCACAAGGCCTGGCAGGACCAGACCGTCGAGGTCACGCCGGTGGAAGGCGATAACCTGTTCGAGCTGGTCGACCGCGCCGGAGCCGAGACCCCTGACTGGCTCGGGTACCTTGAAGTCTATCCCGACGTGAAGCAGCACCTAGTCGCCACGAACCAACCGCTGGAAGAGGGCGCCCGCCTGCATTACGAGACCAATGGCCGGGCGGAGGGCCGCCGGCTGCCCATGCGGATGGATGCCGGGGCGACGGTCGTGCCACCGGACTCACTCTACTACGCCTTCCGCCACCTGCGCGTCACGGGCCTGGGCGCCCGCTGAATACAAAGACCCGCGATGTTCCCCTTCCTGCTCCACTTCCTCGGCCTCGCCACCGCCTCCTACGTGTGCGCGATCCGCCTCGCGCGCCACCCGGCGGACCGCCTGCTCGCGACCTTTGGGCTGAGCTGGGGTAACCTCGTCGTCACCAGCCTGCTGCTCTCGGAGCTGCACCGGCTCGGCACGGATGCATGGTTCCTGCGCACCTCGCTCGGCCTCGCCGTCATGCTCGCCCTGCTCGTCCACCGGCTCCTGCCCGCCCCGGAGCCGGCTGCGGAACCCAGGGTGCCTGCGGACCAGCACTCGCGGCTCCTCGTGATCGCAATCACCGCCCTGCTCGCCCCGGTCACGATCGCCAGCATCAGGATCGCGGCCACCTACCTGCCGAACAACTACGACTCGCTGACGTACCACCTGCCCCGGGCGATGATCTACATGGGGCAGCAGAAGCTCTGGCATTTCTACACGGGCAACGACCGCCAGATCTATTTCCCCTTCAATTTCAACCTGCTCCAGCTCTGGGCCATGCTCTACGGCCCGCCGCTGCAGGTGCTGAACTTCCTGAATCTGGCGACCTGGGGCGTGTGCGGCGTGGCGGTGCACCGCCTTGCCCGGATCGCCGGGGCCACGGCCAACTCCTCCCTGCTGGCGGCGGCCCTGGCCCTCACCTCCACCCAGATCCTCGCCCAGGCCACGGCGACCACCAACGACCTGCCGACCGCCTCGGTCCTCCTCGTCGCCCTCGTGTACGTGTTGCGCTGGCGATCCACCCGGCGGCGGCGCGACGCGCTCGTGGCGGGGCTCGCGGCGGGGGTCGGTGCCGGATCGAAGCTCACCGTCATCTTCTTCGCCCCGGCCGGGGGACTGATCCTGCTGGGGCTTGCGTGGCGGGCCTGGCGGCGCGGCGCCCTGCAGGGCTTCGCTCGCGGGGCCAAGGCCTGGATCGCGCCGCTGGCGCTTGCCGCCGCCCTCGCCGCCCCCTTCGCCGTCATCAATGTGCTGGCCAAGGGCCAGTGGCAGACCAAGCAGTACGACTACACCCTCAATCGGCCGTTCCGCGCCGAGAGCGCCGTCCAGACGACCGAGGCCTACCTGGCCCAGACCTTCCTCGAGCCGCTCCACCGCTTCACAGACGACCCAAAGTTCACCGAGACGCTGAACACCTGGGCCAAACGCACGCTCTTCCCCCACTGGAACCCGGCGCACGCCTTCTCGGAGTTCTATCTCTTCCCTCCGGACCTCAACGAGGACCACGTGTTCTTCGGGTTCGCCGGACCCTTCTTCATCCTCTGCGCCCTGCTGAGCCTCGCCCGGTGGCGGCGCGTCCCGACGGAGGTCTTCTGGTACGCGCTCCTCGGCGCCGGCTGGTTCCTGACCTACTGCCTGCTCGACCGCTGGTCGCTGTATAACCAGCGGTATTTCGTGGCCTGCCTCCTGGTCCTCAGCCCCTGCGCGGCGATCTGCATCGACGAAGGCCTGGCATCCGCCAACTGGCGGCGGCAGTTCCGCGACCTACTCATCGTGTTGCTGGCCTGCGCCGCCTGGAGCGACGGGGTGTACCTCCTCCACAACACGAGCCGGCCCTTCGCCCCGCTCTGGCGGCACGAGCCGGTTCCTCGGGCGCTCCCGCTGCTGCCCGCCCTGCTCACCCAACGCATGGCCGAGCAGCCGTTCGTTAATTTCAACTCCACCAATGACAACGAGCGCGCCTTCCTCCTGATGACGCACCGGCGGCACCAGCGGTTTGTTGCCAGCCCGAAGGTGCTCGGCGACCAGTACAATGTCTTTTCTGAGTGGGGCTTCCCGCGGAAGGTCGCCTACACCAACATCGAGCAGCGCTCCGCCTTCACCATCGTCCCCTTCCCCTCGAAGCCGACGGCCGGCGTCGAATTCCTCGGGACCATCGGCAGCAACCTGCTCTCGGCAGACTACTACGGGCTGCTGCCTAATCCTAGTTCCGTGGCTTCCTCCGGCCAGAACCGGAATGTCCTCGTCCAAGTCTACTACAAGAACCGGGAGCCGGACCGCTACAAGGACCTAGGTGTCAAGGTCGCCGGCCTCAACCCCCAGGACCACGCACGCCTCGTGCTGGGGGTCGATTACGTCGACGGCTCCCACGAGACGCTTGCCACCCTGGAAGCGACCGGTGAGGCCAGGGCCTCCGTGACCCGCCCATTCCGCGGCTTCACGGCCACCCTCCTAGACTCGCCGACCGGTGCCCAGGTTGGCTTCATCGAGATTCCCTACCTGTTTAGGAGCGTGCCTTCCGACATCGAGACGCCGGACGACCCGCAGAAGCTGTTCGCCGACGAGCTCATCGCCCTGCCCTGCCCGCACTTCGTGGAGTTCAAGGGCCTCGAAATGGCCGAGGGGCCCTATCCGCAGTGGAAGCTGCCCCTGTTCCGCTGGTCGAAGGCACCCGTCGTGCACCTCGAGGTGCCGGAGGCGGACCAACTACGCCGCCTCGACCTCACCTTCGATGTCTGTCTCTACGCCCGGGAAAGCGCCGACCTCGACGTCCTCCTCAACGGCGAGCTCGTCCACTCCGTCCATCTGCAGGGCAGCACAAGCTGGGCCAGGGTCAGCCTGCCGCTGAAGCCCGGACCTGGCCGAAACGTCATCGAGCTGCGCAACGTGAAGGTCGACCCGGAGCCCGACTGGAAACAATACCTTGAGGACAACCCCGACGTGAAGGGCTACCTGCAGGCCAAGGGCGTGCCGCTGGAGGCAGGGGCCCGCGACCACTACCGGCAATTCGGCATCCATGAGAACCGCAAGGTGGTCGTCCGCCACCACCCCGAGACCATCGCCAATCCCGCCCAGCTGTACTACCTTTTCCGTACGCTCCAAATCGAAGGATACCGCACGCCATGAACCCCGCGACCGCCCCAACCTCCGACCCTTCCCCAGCCCGCAACGCCTACATCGACACGCTGCGCGGCTGGAGCATCTTCGGCGTCGTCAGCATCCACTTCGCCGGCAGCTTCGTCACGACCGACACCTTCGCCTGGAGCCCATCCTTCTACCTCGGCCTGTTCCTGAACCAGGCCTTCATCTTCGCCGTGCCGCTGTTCGTATTCCTCTCCGGGCTCCTGGCCGGCAGGTCGCGGAAGCAGCAGTCCCTCGGGGAATACTACGGCGGCCGGTTCCGCCGGATTGTCTACCCCTATCTCCTCGTGAGCCTCCTGTCCTTCTTCTACCTCAACCACTATCCGGAATGGAAGGCGGCGGAGGATAAGTTGGCCTGGCTGCTCGGACGTCTATTCTATACGGGTGTTGAGCCCACGCTGTACTTCATCCCGCTCATCATCCTGCTTTATGTCGCTCAGCCCTTCCTGAAGGCCCTGCCGGGGTGGCTCGGACGTGCGGCCCCCGCGGTCGGCGCGGACCGGTTCGCCACGGGGCTCACAGCCCTGCTGCTGCTGGTCCATCTTGCCCTCGGCTGGCTCTGCTACACCGGGCGGCTCGACTACTATCGCTGGGGCCGACCGGATCCCCTGTTCTGGCTCTTTTACTTCTTTGCCGGACTGCATTTCCGCAGCCTCGCCACAACCCTGGGCTCCATCCCTTACCGGACCCTTTGGAAGATCGCCCTGGCCATCGCCACCGCAGCCATGGCCTGGAATCTCATCCAGCACACCGACCGTTCGGTCGTGGGTGAGCACTTCGAGCGCAACAACCTCGACCTCGCCTATGTGCGACCCGAGATCCTGGTGTACGATCTCGCCGTCGTCCTGGCGCTGGCTTGCGGCCTACAGCTCGGCTGGAGTCCCCGGGCGGGCACCGCCTCATTCCTCGGCCAGTACACCCTGGAGATATATCTCTGGCACATCCTCGTCCTGTATTACACGGCATGGCGCTACCAGGACTGCATCGAGGCCTGCCGGCGGCTGCCGGAACTCATCGTTCTCATCTGCCTAACCGCAGCCTTGGCGATCGCCTGGACCCATGCAGGCTGGGAACGCTTCAAGGCCTATGTCGTCTCCCACCGCGTGGCACTCGTGCCCGCGCCCTGACACAACCGAATCTCTGTCGACATACTGCGACAAACCGGCACTAGCTTGAGGCCCAAACCGCAACCACCCGCCGCACGCCCGTAGCACTCAATGGCCTCAGTCCAGTCAACCTCCAGCACCCCCAGCATCGCCGTCACCATCCCCTGCTATCAGGAGGAGAGGACGATTGCGCAGGTGGTCCGTGACTTTCGGGCCCAGCTGCCCGAGGCGGCCATCTACGTCTACGACAATAATTGCACAGACCGCACCGCCGAGTTCGCCCGCGAGGCCGGCGCCACTGTGATCCGCGAGAAGCGGCAGGGCAAAGGGTACGTGGTTGCCACGATCTTCGAGACCGTCCAGGAGGACATCATCGTGATGGTGGACGGCGACGGCACCTACGACCCCACTGCCGTCCATGCCCTGATCGAGCCGATCCTGCACGGCGACGCCGACATGACGGTGGCGGCCCGCCTACAGCAGTACTCCGACAAGTCCTTCCGCAAGTTCCACGTGGCCGGCAATCAGATGGTCTGCTGGATCATCAACCGGATCTTCTCCGCCAACATTTCGGACATCTTTTCCGGTTACCGGGCCTTCACTCGCGAATGCGGCCTGGCCATTCCCATCACCTCCCGCGGCTTCGACGTCGAGACCGAACTCACAGTCCAAAGCCTTTACCGGGGCCATGTCATCCGGGAGATGGAAGCCCCCTATGGCGAGCGTCCCCATGGCAGCCACTCCAAGCTGAAGACCATCCCGGACGGGATCCGCGTCCTGCTGCGCCTCTTCCTGCTGCTGCGTGCCTACAAGCCGCTCACCCTTTTCGGCTCGATCGGCCTGGGCATCTACCTCGTCAGCCTCGGTTTTGCCGTGCCGCCCGCAGTGGAACTGGTGGAACTGCACCGGGTGGTCAGCCGCGCAAGTGCGATCCTGGCCCTCTCCGGGTTCATGCTCGCGGCGGTCAGCCTATCGCTCGGCCTGATCCTGAGCACGATCAACCAGCGGTTGCTCGAATTGGAACGCGTCACCGTCAAACGCATGCGTGGTGCTGCGCGCGGGTAGGATGATTTCTGCGCGATGGGCACCAAGGATTTCAATCCCTTTGACCTGCTGATCTGCCGTTTGCGCGCTCGAGTCGTGCGCCGCGCCCTCCCCTACGGGTCGCGCGTCCTCGACTTTGGCTGCGGCCACCAGGCGCTCTTCCTCCGTTCGGTGCAGGATGTTATCCAACATGGGGTCGGGATCGACTACGACGCCGATCCGGGGCGGATCGGTGACAACCTTGAAATCCGCCAGTCGGCGTTTCGCGACCGTCTGGACTTTCCAGACGAGAGCTTTGACAGCGTGACTATCCTCGCCGTGCTGGAACACATCCCCTTGGATCAGGTGGATGTGCTCTTCCAGGAGTTCCGGCGCGTGCTGCGGCCGGACGGACAGGTTCTACTGACCACTCCGACCCCGCTGGCCAAGCCGGTCCTCGAATTCCTCGCCTTCAGGCTCAAGGTGATATCGGGGCCGGAGATCGCCGACCACCGACACTACTACAGCCGGGGCGACCTGCAACTCCTCGCCGGCAGGCACGATTTCACCCTCGCCGCCTTCCAGAGATTCCTCCTCGGATTCAACTGTTACGCGATGTTACAGAAATGAAGACCGCCGGGAGACAACCTGCCGCTTGAGCGCGTCCGTATGAATCTGCTCCTTGCCCATATTGTCATGCTCGCATGGCTCTCGCTCGGCGCGGCGGCCCGCTGGACCGACGATAAGGTCGACCTTTTCCTGTCCGCCGGTGCTATCGCCTGGGCCAACCTGCTGACGACCACCGCACTGCTGCAGGTCTTCGCACCCCAAAGCAGACCGGGGGTCTTGCTGGCCGTGTCGGCCGGCCTCGCCGCCCTGGGGTTGCTTGCGGCCTGGCGGTTGCCCGCGCTGATCCTGGCCGGAGAAGCGCCCGTCCTGCCTAATCCCTGGCTGCTGACCGGGGCCGTCCTCACCCTCGGGCTGCTGGGTGTCCAGCGCCGATTAGGTTTCGAGGTC
>CAISJA010000321.1 GCA_903885525.1 uncultured Opitutaceae bacterium | reverse complement strand
GTAGCGCCGCTGCCACCGGCACTCCCAGCCGGACGGTGTTATTGGCGGTATCAGCCACATAGATATTGCCGGCCCCATCTACAGCCACGCCACTCGGGCTGGAGAAACTCGCGGCGCTGCCGATGCCATTGGCGCTGCCCCAGTAGTCCTGACCGCCCGCCAAAGTTGTCACCACGCCTGCGGGAGTGATCTTACGAATGGTGTTATTGTCTCGATCCGCGACATAGACGTTGCCCGCGGCATCCACGGCCACGCCACCTGGGTTGGAGAAACTCGCGGCGCTGCCGGTGCCATCGGCGTTGCCCGACTGGTCTGGACTGCCCGCCAGAGTTGTTACGACGCCTGCGGGAGTGATCTGGCGAATGGTGTTTGCATCGGCGACATCGATATTGCCCGCCGCATCCACGGCCACAGCTTGGGGATTCAAGAAACTCGCGGCGCTGCCGCTACCGTCGGCGCTGCCCGACTGGCGAGCAACGCCGGCCAAAGTCGACACCACGCCCGCAGGCGTGATCTTGCGGATGGTGCAATTGGCGGCATCGGCGACATAGACGTTGCCTGCCACATCCACGGCCACGCCTGCGGGGTAATAAAAACTCGCGGCGCTGCCGGTGCCATCGGCGCTGCCCGACTGGCGGGCAAGGCCGGCCAGAGTTGTCACGAAGCCCGCCGGCGTAAGCTTCCGAATGGTGTGGTTATAGCTATCGGCGACATAGACATTACCCTTCGTATCCACGGCCACCCCGGCGGGATGATAGAAACTCGCGGCGCTCCCGGGACCATCGGTGCTGCCTGCCTGGCCTGGAGTGCCCGCTAAAGTCGTCACCACGCCCGCGGGCGTGATCTTGCGAATGGTGTTGTTGCCGGTATCCGCGACATAGACGTTGCCCGCCGCATCCACGGCTGTGGCAGCTGGGCCAGAGAAACTCGCAGCACTGCCGGAGCCATTGGTGCTCCCTGACTGGCCCGGAGTGCCGGCCAGAGTGGTGAAGCTGTAGGCCACGACATCCCCCAACGGCAGGGCCGTCACGGTCAAGGTTGCGGCTGCCGTCGTCACGGTTCCGCCGGTGGCAGTGGCGACGAGCCGGAACTGGTGGCCGGACATCGCCACGGTTGCGGACGCAATCGTCAGCGTGGCTGTCGCCGTCCCGCTGAAGCCGCTTCCGTCGTGCAGGGCTGCCCAGGTTGTCCCGCCATCCGTTGAGGTCTGCCACTGGTAGGAGGACGGTGCCGGATCGGTGCCGATGCCGGCCGAGAAACTGGCGCTTTGCCCGGCGATGATTTTCTCATTGCCCGATTGCAGCAAAATGGGCGTGGGAACGAGGAGGGCTAGGGTGGCGGGATCGCTCGTGGTGGCGTTGCCGGCATGGCTGACCACGCACCGGAACTGAGCGCCATTCAAATCGATGGTCGTCCCGGTGATCGTCACTGTCGCGGTGGCTGTGCCGCTGAATTGACCCGCATCGGTCAGGCTAGTCCAGAGGGACGAGCCCGAGGCCAGCATCTGCCACTGGTAGACGAGAGGCGCGGTGCCGCTGGCGACGATGGAGAAACTCACGTCCTGGCCTACATTGATCGCGCGACTAGGCGGCTGGGCGGTGATGAGGGGCGGCGCTGACGCCGCCGGCCGGCCCAAGCGAATGGTATTATTGCCGAAATCCGCGACATAGAGGTTGCCCGCCGCATCCACGGCCGCACCTTGGGGATAGGAGAACAGCGCGGCGCTGCCGTTACCGTCGGCGCTGCCCGACTGGCCCGGACTGCCGGCGAGCGTGGTTACCGCACCCGCAGGAGTGATCTTGCGAATGGTGTAGTTAAGGTAATCTGTGACATAGATATTGGCGGCCGCATCCACGGCCAAGCCGGAAGGCAACCTAAACCGCGCCGCGCTGCCGGCACCATCCGTGCTACCCCGCTGGCCAGCGGTGCCCGCCAAAGTCGTCACCGCGCCCGCAGGAGTGATTTTGCGGATGGTGCAATTGATGAACTCCGCGACATAGACATTGCCCGCCGCATCCACGGCCACGCCGATGGGATACGCGAAACTCGCGGTGCTGCCGGTGCCATCGGCGCTGCCGGGCTGCCCCGGATTGCCCGCGAGGGTTGTCACCACCCCAGCGTAGTCGATCTTGCGAATGGTGTAATTCCCGCGATCGGCGACATAGACATTGTTCGCCGCATCTACGGCCACACCTGCGGGAGAAGCGAACCGGGCGGCGCTGCCGGTGCCATCGGCGCTGCCGGATTCGAGCGGATTTCCTGCCAAAGTAGTGACTACGCCCGCAGGAGTGACCTTACGAATGGTGTTATTGTCCTGATCCGCGACATAGACGTTGCCCGCCGGATCTACGGCCACACCTGCGGGGGCAGCGAACCGGGCGGCGCTGCCAGTGCCATCGATGCTGCCCGACTGCCCCGGACTGCCGGCGAGCGTGGTTACCACGCCCGCGGACGTGATTTTGCGAATGGTGAAATTGGCGTAGTCTGCGACATAGGTATTGCCCGCCGCATCCACGGCCACACCTTGGGGACGCGAGAACCGGGCGGCACTGCTGGTGCCATTGACGCTGCCGGACAGGCCCGCAATCCCAGCCAGTGTGCTAAAGGAATAGACGGTTGGATCAGCGCCTTGCGCCGGTAAGGCGTAGGCGAGGGCCAGACAGAAAGTCATGGCCGCCAGTGAGCGTGCCAGGAAACCTGCGCCTCCCCGTCCCGCGCGGTGACTGTGCCGGGAGGCCATCCCCAAGACACGAACCCCTGCACGATTTTCCCGACACGGAACCCAGTTGCCGGGTGAGGGCAGGAATGGACTAAATTTCAGTTTCATGGGTGTTTGCTTGGTTGACAGAAGCAGCAGACGCATTTGCCTCAGCGTATTCGGCTGGCCTGGTTAGTCCACCGCGAACGGTCGTTTAAATTCCGCACGGTAGCCTTCCTAACCAATGCGGCCATGTGACGGGATTTTCCCGCGGCTGACAGATGGGAAAGCCAGGTCGGTTTACGGACGGAATCCATCCTCCGCAGCCAGGCAGCCTGCCGGATGATGGCACCGTCGCGCCGGCGGGGGGGCGCAACAAGCCGTCGCTGGTGGCGTGAAGCGGCTCTGTCGTGGGCGGCGCTCCGGGGCGACATCACAACTCTGGGGCGGCAGAAAAATCACCGAGGTCGTCGCCGGAATCGCCGGCAGAGCCTTCAAAAAAACCTTCGCGGTCGAGGGTGGCCATGACCTGATCGATCACGGCCCGCTTGTCGGCGGGGGCCAGCCGGCCGTGACGGAGCGCGACGGCCTCGGTGATGGCGGCGCGGGCGTCGGCGCGTTTGCCGATCCCGGCGAGCAGGTCGTCGGCTTCGTCGCAGAGCTGATTGGCGATGGCTCTCGGGTCCATGGCGGTTTTTCAGGACTTACCTTGGAGCTTTTTCAGGAAAAATACCACCACGATTATGAAGAAGACGGCGCAGCCAGCCAGGGCCCAGAGGCCGGTGCCGACGGTCTTGCTGACGGCAGTGAAGACGATGCCGACGAGGAGGAAGGTGGGCACTTCGTTGAGGAGGCGGAGCCGGTGCGACGAGAGCGGGACGAGGTCGCGCGCCAGCGCACGCAGGAGGGTGCCGCAGCAGAAATGATAGGTAAGGAGCAGGGCCAGCAGGCCAAACTTGAGGTACAGCCACGGGCTTTGCGCGAGGGAATGGAACTTCAGCAGCCAGCCGCCGGTGGCGGCGGTCAGGATCAGGGCCGGCCAGGTGATGCCGTACCAGAGGCGGCGTTCCATGAGCTTGAATTGTTCGAGAAGGATGCCGCGCTTCGGCTCGGGGTTGGCGTCGGCCTCGGCGTGGTAGATGAAGAGCCGGACGATGTAGAACAAGCCGGCAAACCAGCAGACGATGCCGATGAGGTGCAGAGCCTTGAGGATGAGATAGTCCATGGCGGCGGGAAAAATTTAATGCGCAGGCGGCAAATGTCCAGGGCAGGTGGGGGCGATCGCGGTGCCGGGATTATAGCCTGAGCGCCTCGGCGAGCCGGGCGGGTTCCTTGCCGCCGCCCATGGCGAAGTCCGGCTTGCCGCCCCCTTTGCCGCCGAGTTTGGCAGAGAGCTCGCCCACGAGCTTGCCGGCGGCGAAGCCGGCCTTGACGGCGGCGGGAGAACAGAACGCGACCACGCTCGCCTTGTCGCCGAGGGCGGCGCCGAGCTGCACGACGCCGTCGCCGAGCTTGTGCAACACCTGGCTGCCGAGCGAGCGGAGCGCCTCGGGGGAGTCGGTGGTGACGACGGCGGAGACCCACTTGAGCCCGGCGCGGTCGATGGCCTGCGCGGCGAGCTCGTCGGCGAGTCCGGCGGAGGCTTTGGCCTCATGGGCCTTGAGCTTCTGCTCGAGCTCCTTTTGGCGGACGAGGACGGTCTCCAGCTTGGAGGCGACGTCCTGGACGCCGGCATTGAGGCGGGCGTTGACGGCCTTGAGCGCGGCCTCTTCGGCGGCGATATGGTCGAGGGCGGCCTGGCCGGCGACAGCCTCGATGCGGCGGGTGCCGGCGGCGATGGCCATTTCGGCGACGATCTTGATGACGCCGATCTCGCCCGTGCGCGCGACGTGCGTGCCGCCGCAGAGTTCCTTGGAGAAGCCGCCGATGTCGACGAGGCGGACGCGCTTGCCGTATTTGTCGCCGAAGAAGGCGAGGACGTCCTCCGGCTTCTTGTCGTAGTCGAGCTCATAGCACTGGACGGTGTCGTTTTCCTGCACCTTCTCGTTGATGAGCTGCTCGCATTCCTTGATCTGGGCGGCGGTGAGGGCTTCGAAATGGGTGAAGTCGAAGCGCATCCGGTCGGGCGTTTTGTGCGTACCGAACTGGCGGACATGGGTGCCGAGCATCTTGCGCAAGGCCCAGTGGATGAGGTGGGCGGAGGTGTGGTGGCGGGAGATGGCGCGGCGGCGGGAGTAGTCCACTTGCAGCGTGGCGGAAGCTCCGGCACTTGGAATTTGGCCCTTGGCGCTTTCCGCCGACAGGCGGTGCAGGTGGCGGCCGGACTTGTCCTTGATGCAGTCGACCAGGTCCAATTTTTGGCCTTCGAGGAGGGCGTGGCCGGAATCGCCGACCTGGCCGCCCATTTCCGCGTAGAACGGAGTGCTGTCGAAGACGAGGAAGGTGTCCTTCTCGGTCTTGACCACGTCAACCAGTGTGGCGTGGACGGCGGACGTGGAGTCGATGCCGTAGCCGGCGAACTTTGTGGCCTCGGCGACGGTATCGCCCTCGGTGGCGCCCACGATCACCTCGGCTCTGCGGGCCGCCCGCCCGCGTTCGCGTTGCTTTTCCATTTCGGCCTCAAAGCCGGCGACATCGACCGTCAGCCCACGTTCAGCGGCGAGGAGCTGAGTCATGTCCAGCGGGAAGCCATAGGTGTCATAGAGCTCGAACGCAGCTTTTGCTGGGAAAGCATGTACATCAGTTGTGCTTCCGTAACGTACAGATCCAATGGCTACGCCAAAATGGACTAGTCCCCGGTCCAGCGTCCGCCCAAACGACTCCTCCTCGGCGCGGATGGCGCGTTCGATCATGACGCGCTGAGTGTGAAGCTCCGGGAAAACGCTGCCCAAGGACTCCGCGACGGGGCCAACCAGCTTCTCAAAGAATCCAACCGGCAGGTTGAGATTCTTGCGTCCGTAGAGTATTCCGCGGCGGAGGATGCGGCGGATGACGTAGTTGCGGTCGGCATTGCCGGGCATGATGCCGTCGGCGATGGCGCAGGAGACGCAGCGGGCATGGTCGGCGAGGACGCGGAAGGTAACATCAATTACTTCCTGTTCGCTCAATTTTTCCCGCGATTGTGGAACCGTTCCAAGATAACGTTTCGTGCCCGCACTTAGCTTTTCGACGCAGTCGAAAAGCTGTCGGAACACATCGGCGTTGTAATTCGAGGGATCGGCCGAGAAGTACTTGAAGCCCTTGGTCGTGGCGT
>CAISJA010000320.1 GCA_903885525.1 uncultured Opitutaceae bacterium | reverse complement strand
CGCTCCTGCGACTCGTTGCACCAGATCTCGAGCGGCGACATGCCCGGCTCGTCGTTGGGAACGGCGCGGAGATCGAAGCGCCCGCCGCACCCGCCGTCGTGGACCAGTTCCGGGAGGGCGTTCGAGATGCCGCCGGCGCCCACATCGTGGATGAAGGCGATGGGATTGGCGTCGCCGAGGGACCAGCAGCGGTCGATGACCTCCTGGCAACGGCGCTGCATTTCGGCGTTGTCGCGCTGGACGCTGCCGAAATCGAGGCACTCGCTGCCGGTGCCGCTCGCCAGGGAGCTGGCGGCGCCGCCGCCCAGGCCGATGAGCATGGCGGGCCCGCCGAGCACGATCAGATGATCGCCCGGGTGAATCTTCCCTTTCTGCACGTGGCCGGCCCGGATGTTGCCGAAGCCGCCGGCGAGCATGATGGGCTTGTGGTAGCCTCTGATTTCCGTCGCGGCCGGAGCCGCGTCAGAAATCAGAGAAGAGGGAGGGGCGGGCTGGGGCTCCGAATCACGGGAGTCCGGTGGCGCAGCCGGTAATTTTGAGTCAGCAACGGCTTTGGGCACCTCGGCTTCGAAGGTGCGGAAATAGCCCTGGATGGCGGGGCGGCCGAACTCGTTGTTGAAGGCGGCGCCGCCGAGCGGACCCTCGATCATGATGTCGAGGGCGGAGACGATGCGGCCCGGCTTGCCGTGATCCTTTTCCCAGGGCTGGACGGCACCGGGCAGGCGGAGGTTCGACACGCTAAAACCGACGAGACCGGCCTTCGGCTTGGAGCCGCGGCCGGTGGCACCCTCGTCCCGGATCTCGCCGCCGGCGCCGGTGGCGGCACCGGGGTAAGGGGAAATGGCGGTGGGGTGGTTGTGGGTCTCGACCTTGCAGAGCAGGTGAATCTCCTCCTCGTGCGCGGCGTACTCACCGGTGTGCGGGTCGGCGTAGAAGCGTCCGCCGCGCGTGCCGGTGAGAACGGCGGCATTGTCCTTGTAGGCGGACAGGATGCCCTCGCGATGCTGCTCGTAGGTGTGTCGGATCATCTGGAAGAGCGAGCGGTCCTGCGGCTGGCCGTCGATGTCCCAGGTGGCGTTGAAGATTTTGTGGCGGCAATGCTCGGAATTGGCCTGCGCAAACATCATCAGCTCGATGTCGTGTGGGTCGCGCCCGAGCTGGGCGAAGGCCTGCCCGAGGTAGTCGATCTCGTCTTCGGCCAAGGCGAGGCCCAGCGAGCGGTTGGCGGCGGCGAGGGCGGCGCGGCCCTGCGCCAGCACCGGCACGGTGGCCAGCGGGCGCGGCGGCTCGTGGCGGAAAAGCGCGGCGCACGCGTCGAGATCCGGGAAGACGGCCTGCGTCATCCGGTCATGCAGGCGGGCGGCGATCCGGGGGAGCAATTCCGGCGGAAAGGTGAGGGGCGAGGGCCGGGGGCCGGCCTCAGCCGGGCCGACCTCAGCCGCTCCCGGCCGGTCCACGGGTTCGTCCGGTGCGAGTGTGTATTCGATGACCCGTTCGATGCGCCTCACACCTGTCAGGCCGCAGATATGGGCGATGTCCGTGGCCTTCGACGACCAGGGGGAAATGGTGCCCGGACGCGGGGCGACGATCTGCCGCAGGCCGGTGACCGGTTCCGCCGCCCGCCGGGGGCCGTAGGTGAGCAGCTGGGCGAGGATCTGCTGCCGGGCGGCGGTCAGTGCTTCGGCCAGCTCGCAGACATGCACGAACTCGGCGCCGAGGACCCGCACCGGCAGGCCCGCCGCGGCAAGGTCCTGCTGCAGCTTCTGCAGGCGGAAGGTCGACAGGGCGGGGGGGCCGCGGAGAATCAGCATGGAGAATCCCGGATTCTCACGAACATCCCGGGCTCGTCAAGGGGTCTGACGGCCGGGATCGCCTTATTAAGACGCACGGTTCCGAGAAAGCCGTTGACCAAACTCGCCGGGTCGGCGGAAGCTGCGGACTTGACGCCCGTGAGCACCAACGCCCAACCGTCCGTCACGCCGCTTCCGCTGTCGGGAAGCCGGTCCGGCACCGCCCGCTCCCGCCCGACCTCATGAGCGAACGGATCACCCACGAATGCGGCATCGCCCTGGTGCGGCTAAAAAAGCCGCTGGCGTATTATCAGGAGAAATATGCCACCCCACTCTGGGGGCTCTACCAGCTCTTCCTGCTCATGGAGAAGCAGCACAACCGCGGGCAGGACGGCGCCGGCGTGGCCTGCCTGAAGTTCGACCTGCCGCCCGGCGAGCCGTACATGTTCCGGGAGCGAAATGTCAAAACCAACCCCTTGGACAAGATTTTCCGGGCGCTGCTGGCCAGCTACAATCAGCTGGTGGCGGACGGTGTGATCCATCCGGAGTTT
>CAISJA010000319.1 GCA_903885525.1 uncultured Opitutaceae bacterium | reverse complement strand
TGGTCGGGCTGGTGAGATTCGAACTCACGACCTCTTGCACCCCATGCAAGCGCGCTACCAGGCTACGCTACAGCCCGATGATTCATCGGAACGGCGAAGTAGCCGTATGCTCCGGCAGGAGGCAAGTCATTATTTCAGTTCCGCTCCGATCGCCCACGGCTTTCTGCGCCAGGCGGGTAAGGGGTTTGCCCCAGCAACCTCTTCCCCGCACCATCGCCGCGAGTCCGAGGCGAATGGTGCCGCTGTCTGCTCTTCCTCTTTCTTTTCAAATCAGAAAGTCATGGGGCGGAAGATGCTGCTCGCGAATTGAGATTTACCGTGCAAATTCTATCAGGTGCTTCCTGGTGGATTCCACCCTTCTCCCGGTACGATTCCGGCACCCCGCCTCAGCACAAAATGCCCTCCTCTCCCCTCGCCTTGCCAGGACTCAGGGTGGTATTGGACAAATTGGTGTACCAGCACGGGGGCGTGGATCTGCCGGCCGACCGGCCCCACGCGTACATTTACTACCTGACCATCCACAACGACTCCGACCGGACAGTCAACCTGTTGGCCCGCAAATGGATCATCGAGCATCCCGATGGCACCCGCCAGATCATCGAGGGCGATAAAATAGTGGGGGAGACACCCTGCCTGGCCCCCGGGGAGCACTTCTCCTACAACAGCTATCACGTCACGGCAGGCCATGCCTGGGTGCATGGCAGCTTTCATGGCCTGGACGAGACCGGCCGGCACATATTCGTCCTGATTCCGGGCTTTGCCCTCGAAGTTCCCCAGGCCTGACCGGCCCGTCAACCGGCCGGGCGGTGACTGGCGGGGGACGCCGCCAGGTCCGCCCCCCCACGTGCTCTGCACATTACCTTGCCCCCGTCCTTCCCCGCCGCCTGAGTGTTCCCACCACATGAAGATCATTGACCTCAACCGCGACGGTGGCATCGGCGCCAATTCCCTCTACTGCCAGATTGGCGACTTCCATCTCGTGATCGACAGCGGTCTCCACCCGAAGAAGACGGGGCGGCTGGCGGCACCGGACCTGAAACCGCTGCAAGGGGTGAAGCTGGACCTGATCGTCATCACACACTGCCACCTCGATCACATCGGCTCGCTGCCGGTGCTGATGCGGGCGCAGCCGGATGCCCCCGTCGTCCTGACCCAGCCCAGCCGCATGCTGATCGACCGGATGCTGCACAATTCCGTCAACGTCATGGTCCGCGAACGGGCCGAGAAAAACATTCTTGAATATCCCCTCTTTACCCACGACGAGATCGACCGGCTGCTGCCCCGGTTGCACGGCCATGCCTACAACGCGCCGAAGAAAGTCGCGGGGGCGCGTGACGAGATCGAGTTCACCCTGCATCCGGCCGGCCACATCACGGGGGCGGCCGGCGTGGAAATCCATCACCGAAACCGCCGCATCTTCTTCACCGGCGACGTCCTCTTCGAGGTCCAGCGCACCCTGGCCCCGGCCATGTTCCCCAAGGCCCGGTTCGACACGCTCGTGATGGAGACCACCCGCGGCGCCACCGAGCGCGCCCGCGGCCACTCGCGGTCACAGGAATTCATCCGCCTGATCGAGACTGTCAACGCCGCCCTCGCCCGCGGCGGATCAGTGCTGATCCCGGTCTTTGCCCTCGGACGCATGCAGGAGGTCCTCGCCGTGCTGCACGATGCCAGGAAATTCAACCGGCTGGCCGAGGCTCCCATCTTCGCCTCCGGCCTCGGCATGGACCTGTGCGACTACTTCGATCAGATCGCCAAGAAGACGGGCCAGGTGCATTTCTCCCGGACCATCCTGAAGGATTTGCATGTCCGCAAAACCCCGCGCGACCTCGTGGCGGGCAAGCCGCCCGGCACGCCGGGCATCTACGTGGTCAGTTCCGGCATGGTGGTGGAGAACACCGCCTCCTACACCCTCGCGGCCAGCCTTGCCGGCAGCGCCAAGAACGCCCTCTGCTTCGTCGGCTACTGCGATCCCGACACTCCCGGCGGCAAGCTGCTTGCCACCCCGAAGGGCGATGAATTCCTCTTCGCCGCCGCCCACTATAAGACGAAGATCCGCGCCCAGGTGGAGCGGTTCGAGCTGTCCGGCCACGCCGAGCGCACCGAGCTGCTCGACTACGCCGTGGAGTGCAATCCGAAGTCCATCGTCCTCACCCACGGCGATCCGCCCGCCCGCGCCTGGTTTGCCGAGCAGCTCAAGGCCAAGCTCCCGCAAACGAAGCTGACCAACCCCATCCCGCTGCAGCCTTACCAAGTGTAGCAGGCGCCGGGCTATCCCGTGAACAGCGACCAACCGACCACCATGGGGTTTGTCACTCTTGCTTGGGTCTTTGTCGGAGCTGTGACTTTGCACAATTTTGAGGAAGCCATTGGGTTGCCCAGCTACTGGCGGCACCCGCCGCGCATCGGCGGCGGACGATGGCTCTTGGGGCGCCCCAGTGACCGGGCCTTGCGATTCGCCTTGGCGATCCTGACCATTCTGGCTGTCGGCGTTGCCGTTCTGGCCACCGTCGGCGGGGCGCACAGCGCGGGGGCTTGCCTGATTGCCGGATACGGGCTGGCCATGGGGCTCAATGCGCTCTTCCCGCATCTGCTCGTAACCTTGGTCACCCGGCGTTACATGCCGGGAACCGCCACGGGAGTGCTCCTCACTCTTCCCGCGTCGATCCGGATGATCCAGTGCGGAGTGCAGGAATCCTACTTGGATTTGCCCGGCTTCCTGGTGTGGGGTCCGGTGATCGCCTTCAGCCTTGCCGCTCTCATCCCTCTCTTGTTCTGGGTGGGCGGAAAAATATTTCGGTAGCGTTGGCGGCGGAAGCGCCTCGCCTCCGCGTGTGCCGGCCATCCGGCGCCAGCACTAAGGCCGGTCCGGGTTCAGTCGGTGCCGGTGCCGGTGAAGTGCAGGGCGAAGGCGAGTTTGTCGGCGGTCTCATCGATGGCCTTGTCCACCGGTTTGCCGACCCCGTGCCCGGCGTTGGCGTCGATGCGGATGTAGGTGGGGAATTCCGCCTCGGGATTGGCTGACTGCATCGCGGCGGCATACTTGAAGGAGTGCCCTGGGTGGACGCGGTCGTCGTGGTCGCCAGTCGTGATCAGCACCGCGGGATAATGCCCGCCGGGCCTGATGTTGTGCAGCGGAGAATAGGCCAGCAGGTACTTGCAGGCCACCGGGTCCTCGGCCGTGCCGTAGTCGCTGGCCCAAGCCCAGCCAATGGTGAATTTGTGGAACCGGAGCATGTCCATGACTCCGACGGCCGGCAGGGCCACGCGGGCCAGATCGGGGCGCTGGTCCACGGTGGCACCGATGAGCAGGCCGCCGTTTGAGCCCCCGCTGATGACGAGCTGCCGGTGCGAGGTGTACCCCTGCGCCACCAGCCAGTCCCCGGCGGCGGCAAAATCATCAAAGACATTCTGCTTCCGCTCCTTCGTGCCGGCGAGATGCCATTCCCGGCCATATTCACCGCCACCGCGGATGTTCGGCACGGCGTAGATGCCGCCGAGCTCCAACCAGGTCACGACGGTCGTGGAAAACGCCGGTTGCAAGGGGATGCTGAAGCCGCCGTAGGCATAGAGCATGGTCGGGTGCGAACCATCCCGCTTGAGGCCGCGGCGGTGGGTGATGAACATCGGGATGCGCGTGCCGTCCTTCGAGGGATAAAAGACCTGCTCGGTCTCGTAGAGGGAGGGATCGAAGGCCACCTTCGGCGCCTGGAACAGCTCCACCTGGCCGCGCGCCAGGTCGCAGCGGTAGTTTGCGGTGGGGAGGACAAAGGACGTGAAATTGAAGAACAGCTCGTCCTCATCATGCCGGCCGCTGATGGCCGCCACCGTGCCAAGGGCGGGGAGCGGAACCTCGCCCAATGGCTGACCGTCGAGAGCATAGAGCGCGAGCGCACTGCGGGCGTCCCGCATATAATTGACCACGAATTTCCCGCCGATCACGGCGGCCGAGAGGAGCACGTCCTTCGCCTCCGGCACGACGGTCCGCCAGTTGGCCTTGTCCGGCGCAGCGAGGTCGATGGCGATGATTTTTTTGCGCGCCGCGCCTAGGTCGGTCACGAGGTAGAGGGTGCTGCCGCGGTTGCCGGCCACGGCGTAACTAGCCTCCAGCACGTCGATCAGTTTTACCACCGTCCCGCCCAGATCAGGATGCTGCGGGTCCTGGAGATCGAGAAAATAGAGGCGGTTGCGCTGATCGGTGCCTTCGCTGCCGGAGAGCAGCAGGTAGCGTCCGTCGGCGGTGACGTTGCCGACCCACCCGCGTTGCGGAAACCCGGGCGAGCTGTGCACCATGATGTCGGCGCCCTGCCCGGTCCCGAGCCGGTGGTAATAGACCTTCTGGTTCGCCAATTCCCTGAATGTAGAGTCGCCCGCCTGTTTCGGTTCGGGGTAGCGGGAGTAAAAGAAGCCCCGGCTGTCCTGGGTCCAGCTCATGCCCGAAAACTTCACCCACTCGAGACGGTCGTTGGTGTCCAGACCCGTGACGACGGAGCGGACGCGAAACTCGTTCCAATCCGATCCGGCCTTGGCCGTGCCATAGGCCAGCCACTGGCCGTCGTCGGAGGCGGCATAGCCGCTCAGCGCCACGGTTCCGTCCTTTGCGAGCGTGTTCGGATCGAGCAGCAGCCGGCCCTCGGCGACCAGGTTGTCCTTCACGTAGAGCGGCGCCTGGTTCTGCAGTCCGGTGTTGCAGGTGTAGAAATAGCGTCCGCCCTCCTTGGCGGGCAGGCTGAACCGGAGAAAATCAGTCAGCTCCCGGAGGCGCCGGCGGATGGCTTCCCGCTGCGGCAGCCCGCTCAGGAATTCCTGGGTCACCCGGTTTTGGGCCTCCGCCCAGGCCTTGGTCTGCGGAGAATTCAGCTCCTCCAGCCAACGGAAGGGATCCGCCACCTGAGTGCCAAAAAAATCGTCGGTTTGCCCGCCGGGCGGGCTGGGTGGATATTGCCAAGCGGCCAGCGACAGCGCGGGCAAGGCGGTCAGCAGGGGCAGGGAGCGGGGAAGGCGCATCGGGGCAGGCTGAACCGGCGGACCGTCCGTCCGCAAGTCGGAGTTGCTGCTCGGTTCCACTTCGCGACGGAGGAGCGCAGCGGGTTCAGACCGCCAGCGCCGGATAATCGAGGTACCCCCTCACCCCGCCGCCATAGAACGTGGCGGGATCGGGCTCGTTCAGGGATGCTCGCCGGGCGAACCGCTGCGGCAGATCGGGATTGGCGATGAAGAGCCGGCCCCAGGCCACGGCGTCCGCCTCGTCGGCCGCGAGTACGGCCTCGGCCGCCTCGGCGGTGAAATTCTGGTTGGCGATATAGACCCCGCCGAAGGCCTGTTTCAAAGCCGGCCCAAGCCGGGGGACATCGAGCGATTCGCGGGCGCA
>CAISJA010000318.1 GCA_903885525.1 uncultured Opitutaceae bacterium | reverse complement strand
TGCCCGGCACCCTGAACATCATCTCCAGCACGACCCCCGGCACCGTGCAGGCCAACGGCACGGGCGTGGCCCTCGACCTCGTCGGCCCGAACGCCACCCTGGTCAACCAAAACCTCTACGCCCTCAACGGCAGCACGGTGATCCTCGACGGGCGCGACCTCAGCCAGGTCACGCTCACCAGCACCGGCGGCGGCGTCTTCCGCGGCGGCACCGGCGCGATCGGCGGCACGCTCGGCACCTCCAACCAGGACGTGTCGGCGCTCTCCACCCTCAGCAGCTCCACCCTGACCGGCATCAGCACCACGCTGCTGCTATCAACCAATGAAAAGATCGCGGTCGATGCCGCCACGCCGTTCCACGTCACCAACGGAGCCACCTTCAGCCTCACCGGACAAGGCGGCCAGCAGGTGCTCAGTTCCAGCGGCACCCAATTGGCCCGGATCAGCGTCGATCAAGGCGGCACCCTGAGCGGGGCCGGCGGCGCGAGCAACTACATCGGCCTGACGGTCGGCAGCGGCGGCCACCTCGTGGTCGGCAACGCCAACTTCGCCACGCCCACCCGCGCCAATCAGACGCTGACCCTCTTGGGCGACCTCCGGCTCGACGCCGCCTCCAGCACGAACTTCACGATCTTCGGCGCCAACACCGACAACAGTTCCCTGCTCCTCGCCGGAAGCAATTTCAACGGCAGTCTGACCCCTGCCTCCTTCCTGGCGGGAACACTGAGCGTGACCGTGGCCAGCGGCCTGAACCTGCTCCCCGTGGGCCAGGCGTCCGCCCCCACCTTCATCCTCTTCCAGGAGAGTGGTGCCGGGTTCGGCAATTCCGTGTTCAGCAATGCCCCGGTCACCGGCAGCACCCTGACAAGCACCGACGGCAATTGGGTGTTCAACGTCAACTACACGGCGACCACCGTGTATCTCAGCAACGCCGCCCACGCCGGGGCTGTCGCTCTGGCCAGCCTCTCCTCCGTCACCGCCGTCCCCGAGCCCTCGACCTGGGCCGCTTGGCTCGGCTTGGCTTCCCTCGCCGGGGTCGCGCTCCGGCGCTACCGCGCCAAGCGCCCAAGCGCACCGGCCTCGTGAGTCCGACACCCAGAAATAATTTCTCCATGTCACGCACCCCTCTTCTCCTCTTTTTCTTCCTGGCAACCGGGTTGTTCGCGCAAAAGGCCAGCGACCCCAACTTGGGACAACAACTCTCCCTCGATCAGAGCGCGCCGCCGGGCACCTGGAAGCTGCGGTGGTGGGGTGCCTCCGGCCACAATTACCTGATCCGGACCAGCACGGACCTGGTCAACTGGTCCTTGGTGCCGGCCTATAATCCGTCCGGTGCAGACGCCGTGCTCGAGCTCGATTATGCCGCCACCACAACCAGCCGATATTTTTTCCAAATCGTCGATCTGAATCCCGGTGCGAGCGGCGCACCGAGTGACGACAGCAACGGCAACGGCCTGTCGGATGCGTGGGAAATCTATTACTTCGGGCACCTTGGCGTGGACCCCAACGCCAATCCCAGTGGCGACGGCCTGACCAACCTGCAGCATTTTTTGGCCGGCACCAGCCCCATCGCCCCCAATCCCGCACCCGGCATCACGCTCGACCTCCCCACTAGCAGCGAACTCATCGCCCTCCCCTGATGAAGAGGCCCCTCGCTGCTGTCGATTCGTGCGGCGCTCCAGAATAAGGCGAGCTGGGATGACTAAGCTCTTGATCGCTGCGCATGTCAGCCAGACTAAATTAACTCATGTCCCACCTGACGGTTTCTTACCCCAAACCCGAAACGCCTTCGGACCCTACGACAACCCCGGCCGTCTTGGTGGCGGGCCACCTCTGGTCGCGACATGACGCGACCAGCGTACTGCCGCTCCCACTTGAAAAATCCGAGCTCCTAGCTTGGGGCTTTGGGCATTTTTCTGCCTCCCTTGGGTTACGCATGCTGCTGCTGCCCTTGTTTCTCTTGGCGGCGGCGGCTCGGGGTTCGACGGGGGCGGCACCGGCTGGTCCCGTTCCTGAGCTGGCTGCGGTCCTGTCCGCTCCGCCGCGTTTTCTGGAGCCGTTGGTGCCGGTGGGGGGCGCGGCGGCAGAGGCAGGAGACGACCAAGCCTTGGCCCGGGCGCTGGGCACGCGGTCCAGCTGGACGGACACCGAGGATTTTTCCGCCCTCGAACAATTTTTGTCAGAGCACCCGCATTCGCGCTGGGCGGGTTCGCTGCTGGTCAATCTGGGGCTGGTGCAGCGGCGGCAGAGCAGCTTCACTGCGGCACAGGCATCCTGGGAACGGGCCTGGACGCTGCTGCAAACCTCCGTCGATCCGGCCGGCCGGCGGCTGGGCGACCAGGCGCTGGGGGAGCTGGCCAACTTGTATGCCTGGTCGGGACAGCGGGAAAAACTGGCCGGAGTGCTGCGGGCCGCAGCCGGCCGGGAAGTGAGCGGACCGGCGACCGAGAAACTGGCGATGGCGCAAGAGGCGCTCGCGCTCTTGCAGACAGAGCCCGCGACGGCCACGGCCTGCGGACCGCTGGCACTGGCCCAACTGGCCCCGGGGCAAAATGCCTGGCAGACTTTACACGAGCAGATGAAGGGCGCCGCGGAGGCCGGCCGGGGCTTTAGCCTGACGGAATTGCAGGCCCTGGCCGCCCGCTCCGGACTGGACTACCAGATGGCGTACCGCAATCCCGGTGCGCCGGTGCTGCTGCACAGCCTGGTGCATTGGAAGGTGAATCATTACGGGGCGGTCATGGCGGCGGAGGCAGGGGGATACCGCTGCGCGGACGCCGGGAGCGACGCTTTTTACGGCGGGACGATGCGCCTGAGCGCGGCAACGCTGGACCGGGAGGCGAGCGGGTACTTTCTGGTGCCGCGGCAGGCCCTGCCGGCCGGCTGGCGGCCGGTGGAGGCGGCCGAGGGCGGCCAGGTGCGGGGGGCCGGGATTACGACATATCAAGATCCGACAGAGACGGGCAAATGCGCCCCGTCGTTTCCCTCCTGTGATGGCGCGGAGCCGATGGCGCACGCCTCGGTGCATGCCCTGGTCGTGGGGGTGAAGCTCTCTGACCGGCCGGTGCGCTACACGCCGCCGCGTGGTCCGGCCGTGGGCTGCGACGTGGTCTACAGCCAGCGCGACGCCTTCCAGCCAGCCACCTTTAACTACACCAACATGGGGCCGAAGTGGACCCTCGGCTGGCTGTCCTACGTGCAGGTGATTGATTACAGCCAGCAGACGTATTTCGGGACCGACGGAGTGCCCACCTCGTATGCTGGTGGCAACATGAGCCTCGCCCATCTCACCGGGGTGAGCGACCCGACGGGGCGCTCAGCCGACATTATGCTCTACCAACCCGGCGGCGGGGTGCGCTTCTTCCCCTACGACACCGCGAGCGGCGGGTACCTCCGCGACACCGCCAGCGACGACCAACTGGTGCTGGTCGCCGGCGGTGCCGAGCAATACGAGGTCCGGCATCCGTCCGGCTCCAAGGAAGTCTATGCCAAGGCCGACGGCACGAGCGGCGCCGGCCGGAAGCTGTTTCTTTCCCAAGAGGTCGACCCGCAGGGCAACCGCCTCACCTTCGGCTACGACAGCCGGATGCGCCTGACCACGGTGACCGACGCCCTCGGCCAGGTGACGACGCTCTTCTACGACTTGAACGGCAGCGCGGATCCGAGCGAGGCGACGCGGGTGACGCGGGTGACCGATCCGTTCGGACGCACGGCCACGTTTGCCTACGACAGCGCCGGCCGCCTGAGTTCGATCACCGATATCATCGGCATCGTCTCCAGCTTCGCCTACGACGGCAACACCGACCGAGTGGTGGCGCTGACCACCCCGTACGGCAGGACCAGTTTTGATGGCGGGATCAACGGCACGACGCGGTGGGTGGAGACCACCGATCCCTTGGGGCAGAAGGAGCGGGTGGAATCCCGCGATGGGCCCGCCTCGGGAATCGACTTCTCCGACAATCCCGACAAGGTGCCGGATCTCTTTCCCGTCTTCAATCTGTACCTGAACTCCCGGAATACCTTCTATTGGGACAAGCTGCAGATGAGCCGGGCCCCGGGAGACTACACCCAGGCCCAGATCACGCATTGGCTGCACGCCCCCTCGGGCGACGTCACCAGCGGGATCGTCGAAAGCACGAAGCAGCCCAACGAGAACCGGGTGTGGCACTACTATGGTGGCCAGCTTGCTCCCGGAGTGGTCACGCGGGGCATGTCCTCCGCCCCGACGATGCTGGCGCAGAAGCTCGACGATGGCACGACCCGGCTGACCCAGTCCAACTACAACGCCCTCGGCCGGGTGACCCAGACGGTTGACCCCGTGGGCCGGACAACCAACTACGCCTACGCAGCCAACGGCCTCGATCTTTTGCAGGTCAGCCAGGTCAACCAAATGACCTTCAAAGCCGAGCCCTTGGTGACCTACCAGTATGCGGCGGACGGGAGCAACCCGCACCTGCCGGTGGCCGTGACCGACGCCGCCGGACGGACCACGCACTATGTCTACAATGCCTTCGGCCAGTTGCTGAGCGTGACCAACCCCAAAAACGAGACGACCACCTTCACCTACGGCGACACCGAGTCGCCCGGAGTGGCGGCGAACACCAACGCCTACGTCCGCCGCATCACCGGACCGGTGCCGGGCTCGACCGTTGACTTGACCTACGACAGCCTCGGCCGGGTGCACACCGCCACCGATGCGGACGGCACCACCCTGACGATCGATCACGATGTGCTCGACCGGGTCACCAAGGTCACCTACCCCGACGGCACCACCAGCGAAACCAAGTACCAGTGGCTCGACCCCGTCAGCTATAAGGATCGCCTCGGCCGGGTGGGCACCGTCGCCTACAACGCCCTCCGGCAGGTGCTGAGCGAGACCGACGCCCTCGGCCGGGTCACGCACTACCAATGGTGCCTGTGCGGGGCGCTGAGCCAGTTGACCGATGCCTTGGGCCAGGTCACCTCGTGGGTGAGGGACAACCAGGGCCGGGTCACCAGCAAGGCCTCCCCCGACGGCCGGGTGACCGTCTATGCCTATGATAGCGCCACCTCGCGGGTGAAGACCGCGACCGATCCCATGGGGCAAGTCGCCACGTTCAGCTACAACCCCGATGATACGGTCAGCCAGGTCGATTATTCCCAGTCCAGCACTCCGACCCCCTCGGTCAGCTTCGCCTACGATCCGTCCTACGCTCGGCTCACCCAGATGACCGATGCGATCGGCGTGACCACGTACCAATATTATCCGATCAACGCGGCGGCCGGCGGCGGCCGGTTGCAGAGTGTCACCGGCCCCTGGGCCAACAGTCAGTTCACGATTCAGTATGATGAATTGGGCCGCCCCATCGGCCAGACCCTCGACGGCGTGGCCTCCAGCGTGCAGTACGACACCCTCGGCCGCGTGACGGCGCAGACCAATGCCTTGGGGAATTTCAGCTACACTTATGTCAGCCCGACCAGCGGGCGGCTCGCCAGCTTCCAGCGCCCCAATGGAGTCGCCACGCAGTTCGCGTATTTTGACGTCACGCAGGATTTGCGGCTGAAGAGCGCGCTCAATCTGTTGCCCGACGGCCAGACGACCCTTTCCCGGCAAGATTACACCTACCGCGCCGACGGCCAGATCATGCACTGGACGCAGACGGCCGGCGCGGCCGCGGTCCGCGAGGATTTGGTCTATGATGCCGGCAACCGGCTGGCCGGGGCGACCTTCAACACCGTCCAGGCGGACCAGAGCCTGAGCCTGCTCCGGCGCTACCGCTATGCCTACGACGCGGCGAACAACCGGGTGGCCGAAAAGATCGACGACGCCCTCACCGGCGCCACCTATGCCATCCATGCCGCCGATGCCAGCACGGGCGCCCCGGCTGCCACTGGCACCAATCAATTGCTCAGCCGGCAGGACGGCGGGGCCGTGCTCTTCCAAGGGCAGTTGACCCAGCCCGGAACCGTGACCGTGAACGGCGCCACCGCCACGCTCGTCACCCCGGTCAGTTCCCTCGACGCGGGCGGGACAGCCCAGACGCCCAGCTTCACCGCCAACGTCACCCTGGCACCCGGGACCAACGCCGTGTCGGTGGTGGCCACGGATGCGAGCGGCCACCAGCGGGTCAACCGCTACCAGATGACGATCGCCGCCGGCGGGGTGAATGAAACCCTCACCTACGACGGCAACGGCAACCTGCTCCGGCGCCAGAGCCACGGCGTGGTCACCGCCAGTTACCAATGGGATGCCCTGAACCGTCTGGTCCAGATCACCCAGCCGGCCCAGGGTGCGACGCCGGAGCGGGTGTCCACCTTCCTCTACGACGGCCTCGGCCGGCGCGTCGGCATCACCGAATCCGTCGGCGGGGTGACGACCAGCGACAAACGCTACCTCTGGGTCGGCGAGAGTGTGGCGGAGGAACGCGACAGCACCGGTGCCACCATCACCAAGCGTTTTCTGTCCCAAGGCGTGCAGATCGGCAGCGCCAACTATTATTACACCCGCGATCACTTGGGCAGCATCCGCGAGCTGACCGATGCCGCCGGCACCGTGCAAGCTAGGTACGACTATGATCCGTATGGCCGGAGGACGAGGGTGGCCGGCGTCGGCACCCCCGCGCTCGAAGCCGACTTCGGTTTCACCGGGCACTTTTTCCATCAAGCCACCGGCCTCAGCCTCACCCACTACCGCGCCTACGATCCCGCCCTCGGCCGCTGGCTCTCGCAGGACCCCATCGCCGAAGCCGGCGGCCTCAACCTCTACGCCTACGTCGGCAACAACCCGGTCAACAGCAC
>CAISJA010000317.1 GCA_903885525.1 uncultured Opitutaceae bacterium | reverse complement strand
CCAAAGCGGACACGGGTTCTAGTTGGCGCCGACCTCGACGTATAGCCGGCGTTCTACAAACGGGGCCGGAAAATCAAATTTCATCAGCTTCTTCCGTTTCCTCAACAGGCTGATCGAACAGGAGCTCTATCTTCACACCGGTTTGAGCGGCGGGGCCAGCGTCTTGCTCCACCGCGGACCACCGGCGTGCGATACGCTGTCGGCCGTTCTGCACGTCGGCGACAATGACTATGCCTTCGAACTCCAGCGGTCCGTGGACGATCGGTTCGTGTTTCTCCGGTAAACCGCTGAGTGGCTCATGGGAGCACCACGATTGCTTGCCCGACCCGGGGCCATGGAGAGCACCCTCAAAGGCGATTCCAGACCCGTCCCCTCCTTTACCTACGCCTATCTGTCCGGCATCCGCGTCTTCCATTTTCACGATACCTCGTCGGATGCGCCGGTGATGTCCAGCGAACCGAAGGAAAACTCGGTCGGGCTCGCTGGCGACGCCCGCAATCTTGCGCCATTTCTCCTTTATCTCCGGGACAATCAGCCGGCCACCTACGACCATATCAAAGACACCATCCGGCTGATTGCGCCATTCTTCGCCGACTTTGTCCTAGTTCCGGACACAGCCGGGCGGGTGACGTTGCGCTGGCGGCAGGTCGGCTTGCCCGAAGACACGTTTGGGCCGGCCGCGTTTTCTGACGGCACCCTGCGGTTTGTCTGCCTCGCCACGCTGCTGAACCAGCCCGGTGAATTTCTCCCCAAACTCATTCTACTCGACGAGCCGGAGCTCGGACTGCATCCGCACGCCATTCAAATTCTGGCGGAGCTGCTCAAGTCCGCCGGTGCCCGCACCCAGCTGATCATCGCCACGCAGTCGCCCTACCTCGTCGACCAGTTCGCCCCCGACAGCGTGATCGTGGTGGAGCGGCAGGACAATGCCTCCATTCTGAAGCGTTTGCAGAATCAGGAGTGGGAGGCGTGGTTGGAGCAATATCGCCTTGGCGATATCTGGCGGATGAACCTCTTGGGCGGCACCCCCCTCTGAATCATGCTGTTCGTCTACGGCGAAGGGCAGACGGAAGCCCTCTTTGTCAGGAATGTTCTCAATCCGTCCTTTTTCCTTTCGCGAGGGGAATCGGCCACCGCCATCGTGGCCCAAGGACTGCGGCCGTTTGCCAAGACCCAGACGGCTTTGCTGGATCTGCTGCGCCATCCGAGCGCGCAAGTCACCACGTTCATCGACTATTATGCCCTGCCTGCCGATTACCCGGGCATGCCGCATCGGAAACCGCCCCCGGGCAATCCAGCGCACGCATATCTGAAAGTTGCGAGGCTTGAACAGGCTCTCGCAGAGACCATCAGTCACCCCCGTTTCATCCCGTATTATTCCCTGCACGAGTTTGAAGCCTTGGCCTTCACCGATCCTGCTGCCATCAACACGCAACGGCAAAGGGTCGCGGCTGGCACCGTGATTCCTCAGGTGACACAGATGCGCGATCAGGCGCAGGGCAACCCCGAGTTGGTCAACGATAACGAAACCACCTCCCCCAGTCGCCGGATCATGTCGCTCTGGCCTACGGGCCAATATCAGAAAACCGTCGACAGCGTCGGTATCGTGCAACGCATCCCTCTCGCAACGCTGCGCGCAGCATGCCGACACTTTGACTGCTGGCTGGGGCAGCTGTAGTCAGTGAAGCTGCCCTGCCCTATGCTCATTCGCCCACCCGCGCAAACCGCGGGACCGCTTGGCCGTGGACCGTCACCGTCTCGCCAAACATGCCGGCGGAGCGCACCCACAGGCCGCGCTCGCCATACAACGCTTGGTAGACCACCAGCGGCGCCAGGGTCTCCGAATGCCGGGCCAGTCCGATCACCCGGTAGTCATTGCCCTTGTAGTGGCGGTACACTCCAGGCAACGGTTCGGCAGGCAGGGGCAGCAGATCGCTCATGCCGCCATGCACCACCATCCGGCCGGCTCTGACAAGTCTGCATCTTCCGCCCCAAGCCAGGCCCCCCGGCCCGGTTTGGCGCCGCGATCGTGTCACGCGGCCGCCGCCGCCGGCCGCGTGACCCCCGGTGTTCTTCCTCCCCCAAAATCCCCCGCTCCCCGCTTGCGTCTTTCCTCGTTCTGGATTCTGACTTCTGGACTTCTGTATCCCTCCGCCTGATGCCTTCCGCCCCCATTCCCGTCACCGTCCTCACCGGCTTCCTCGGCGCCGGCAAGACCACCCT
>CAISJA010000316.1 GCA_903885525.1 uncultured Opitutaceae bacterium | reverse complement strand
CCAAAGCGGACACGGGTTCTAGTTGGCGCCGACCTCGACGTATAGCCGGCGTTCTACAACTATTCGCATTGATTCACCACGGGCACACGCAACGCTGCCCCTCCTGATGAAGAAAACCTTCCCCCTGCAAATACCCGGCCGGGATGATGCGCGCGTGCGCGACAAGATCCGCCAAGAGGTGAACCGCTACGTGCGCCGGATGCGCCGGAAGCCCGTGCCGGAGGGGTTTGACCTGCTGGAGTTTCATTGCCGTGCCGGGTCTTCGGCGGCCGTGGCTGTGCCACGAGCCTTGCCGGAACTCGGCGCCGCCATCGACGCGGTGGCCGCGGCGGGAGCGACGGAGGTTTACCTCGAAATCACGGCGGTGCCGGCGGTGGACCTGCACAAGGCCGCGAAGGAGCGGCGAAAAGCGGAGCGGCTGGCGCGCGTGCAGGAACGGTAGGCACCGACGCAGGGAAGCGGCCGGATCGGCAGGGCCGACCGTGCCGAGGGCGGGCCCGGCTGGCGCGGGCCGGCGGGAAGCATCACAGCCCGCGGCTTTCGGCGGTCCATTTCCGCCTGCTCGTCGCTCAGGCCTTCTTCACGAAGCAGGCCTTGAGCGCAATCGCCATGCCCTCAATCTTGCAGTCGATCTCATGGTCGCCGTCAACCAGACGGATGTTTTTCGCCTTGGTGCCGGCCTTGAGGACCTGCGCACCGCTGCCCAGCTTGAGGTCCTTGATGAGGGCGACCGTGTCCCCGGCCACGAGCACATTGCCGTGGGCATCCTTGACGACCCGGGCCGCCTCGGGCGTTTCCTCCTTGGGCCACTCGTGCCCGCAGGTCGCGCATTCCCAATGCGTGGCATGACTCAGGACATCCTCAAGGGTGCAGGCGGGGCAGGTGGGCGGGTTCGGCATCAGGGGCAAAATTGCCGGCTGCCGGTGCCCGAGGGCAAGCGTGGAATGGTTGGCGCCCGGAGGCGGCCAGCTGATGGCACGCCTAGCCCGGTGGCGTGCCCGCAGCGAGGGGGCTCGCGCGCGGGCGGACGCGGGAGCGGCGATGGCCTGCGTTTCAGCTGGGTCTGGCTGTGAGTGTGGCCACCTGCTGTTCCAATTCGCGCAGCCGCACGATCAGGTCGGGGAGTTTCTGGATGGCGATCCATTGTCGCTTGGCCTGTGCCGCGGGCACGGCGGGGAAGCCGAGGACGGTCTCCTGCGCGGGCACATCGCGCGTCACGCCGGATTTCCCGCCGATGGTCACCTGGCTGCCGATCGTAAGATGGCCGGAGACTCCGGTTTGCGAGGCGATCACGCAATAGTCGCCGAACTGGGAGCTGCCGGCGAACCCGCACTGGCCCATGATCAGGCAGTGCTGGCCGAAGACGACATTGTGCGCGACGTGGACGAGGTTGTCGATTTTGGTCCCGGTGCCGATCACGGTGGCCCCGAGTGCCGCCCGGTCGATGGCGCAGTTGGCACCGATCTCGACATCGTCGCCGATGGTGACACTGCCCACCTGTAGGATTTTCCGGTGCCGCCCTCGGTCGAAGACGTAGCCGTAGCCATCCGAGCCGATGACCGTGCCGGCGTGGATGGCCACGCGGTGGCCGATTTCAACGCCGTGGTAGAGGACGACGTTCGGGAACAGGCAGCAATCGTCGCCGATCCTGGTGCTGGCGCCGATATGATTGCCGCCCAGCAGCGCAGTGCGGGCTCCGATCACGACGCCCGGGCCGATCACGCAGCCCGGGCCCACATGGGCGGTGGGGTCGATCCGGGCCGATGGCTCGATGCTGGCGCTGGGATGGATACCTGACGCATGCAGCGCGGGAGGGAAAAACAAGGGCAGCACCACGGCGGCAGCCACGCGGGCGTTGGGCACACGGATGAGTACTTTCGTGGCCGAGGTGAAGGGTCCGGCCACCAAGATGGCGGAGGCCGCACTGGCCTCGGCGGCGGCGAAAAAGGTATCCTTTTCCGCAAACGTCAGGTCGCCCGGGCGCGCCCGTTCCGCAGAACTGAAACCCGTGATGGGCACGGAGCCATCGCCGATGACTTCGCCATGGAGTTTCTCCGCCAGCTGGGCAGCCGTGTAGGTCATGGGGATGGGGTGAAATCGGGGTGCGCCAACGCAGGGGGTAGAGTCGCGTCCCAGATAGGGGCTCAGGACAGGGTGAATTCTGCCTCCGGGCAAGAAAGATGCGCTCAACCGGATCGGTGGGCGCCGTCAGATGTCATGCCGGCCTCGGCTCTGCCGGAGAGGAAACCCTCCGGATTTGCTTACAGCGCAGCGAGGATCTGGTTGAACGTGGCGCTGGGGCGCAGCGCGGCGGAGGCCTTGGCGTCGTCGATATGGTAGTAGCCGCCGATGTCGACGGGCTTGCCCTGAACGGCGATCAGCTCGGCGGCGATCTGCTTCTCGGCGGCGGCCAGCTTTTCGGCCACCGGAGTGAACAAGGCTTTCAGTTCCAGGTCGCCGGTCTGGGCGGCGAGGGCCTGGGCCCAATAGAGCGCGAGGTAGAAATGGCTGCCGCGGTTGTCCGTGGTGCCGAGCTTGCGGCCCGGCGAGCGGTCAAACTCCAGGAATTTACCGTTGGCGATGTCGAGCGTGTCGGCCAGCACCTTGGCCTTGGCATGATGGAACATCTGGCTGAGGTGCTCGAAGGAGGCGGCGAGGGCGAAGAACTCCCCGAGGGAATCCCAGCGGAGGTAATTCTCCCGGATGAATTGCTCGACGTGTTTCGGGGCGGAGCCGCCGGCACCGGTTTCGAACAAGCCGCCGCCATTCATCAGTGGGACGATGGAGAGCATCTTGGCGCTGGTGCCGACCTCGAGGATCGGGAAAAGATCGGTCAGGTAGTCGCGGAGGACGTTGCCGGTGACGGAAATCGTGTCCTGGCCCAGCTGGATGCGTTCCAGGCTGGCAAGGCAGGCGGCGGCGGGCGGCAGGATGCGGATGTCGAGGCCGGCGGTGTCGTGCT
>CAISJA010000315.1 GCA_903885525.1 uncultured Opitutaceae bacterium | reverse complement strand
TGAGCTGGGGTAATCATGGGGGTCTGCGCGAAAGCCCCAAGCGTTACCGCTCACGCAGACCGACTCCGACTTAAAACCCAGCCAAAGCGGACACGGGTTCTAGTTGGCGCCGACCTCGACGTATAGCCGGCGTTCTACAACCACCGTTTTTTCGGTGTCCTGGGGGGCGAAAAACAGGGAAACCGGCGGCCTCGGTTTTCTGCCCTGTTCCCCTCATCGCGGAACGCCGGCCGACGAGGCGGCAGATTTTACTGTGGTGGCGGGCGGCGGCACCGCCAGTGCGGCCGGAGGACGGCCCGCTTACCCGACCCAGGAAAGCAGGAGAGAAGGAGCGCAGCCCAGCAGCACGATCAAGGAACCGGCCAGGAGCAGGGCGGCGGCCGTGACCGGATGCACGCGGATCGGTTTGGCCTCCGGTGGGGTGGGGGCGACGAAAGCCTGTTTGAGAATGAGAAGATAATAGTAGAGGCCGACGGCGCTCAGGGCGATGGCCAGCAGCGTGAGCCAGCCGGCGTAGCCGTGCAGGCCGCCGAGCTGGAGAGCGGCGGCGAAGACGGCAAATTTGCCGAAGAAACCCGCCAAGGGCGGCACCCCGGCGAGGGAGAGCACGAATACAAAGAGGCAGCCGGCGAGGAGCGGCGAGCGGTGCCGGAGGCCGGCCAGGTCGCTGAGCGGGCCGCAGCGCCCGGCCTGGGCCACCACTCCGATCACCCCGAAGGCGCCGACGGTGGCGAGCCCGTAGGTGGCGGCGTAGAAATAGACCGGTCCCGGGCCGTGGCCGGCCGCGATGACGCCAAGGAGCATGGCCCCGGCATGGGCGATGGCGGAGTAGGCCAGCAGGCGGCGCACATCGCCCTGCGCCAGGGCCCCGAGGTTGCCGAGAAGGAGCGAGGCGGCGGAAAGAAGGGCGACGATGGGCATCCAACCGGTTCCGGCCACGCCGGGCAGCACACTGCCGGCGACCGCGCTGAACCCGGGCCAGAGCAGGCGAGTGAGGAGGGTGAAGCCCGCCAGCTTGGAGGCGGAGGCAATCAGCGCGGCGGAGGGGGCGGGTGCGCCCTGGTAGACGTCGGGTGCCCAGAGGTGGAAGGGCGCGGCCGCGGCTTTATAGCCAAAGCCGACCAGCACCATCACCAAGGCGACGATGAGCAGCGGGCTGGGCGGGAGCAGGGCCAGGCGATGGGCGATCTCCGGCAGTTCGATCGAACCGGTCAGCCCGTAGATCAGGCTGAAGCCGAAGAGAAGGAAGGCGGCCGAAACTCCGCCGAACAGAAAGTATTTCAGGCCCGCCTCGGCCGATTCCGGCCGGGTGCGGTCAAAGCCGGCGAGCACATAGAGGGAGAGGCTGGCCAGTTCCAGAGCGAGGAAGGCGAGCAGCAATTGCTGGGCCGCGGCCATGAGGGTGAAACCGGCGGCGGCGAAGAGCAGCACCGCGACGTATTCCGACGGATTTTGGATCCGGCCGGTCCCGGGCAGCAGGGCCAGCGTCAGGCCGGTCAGCACCAAGATCGCCAGGCGGGAGGCAACAGCGAGGGCATCGAGGGTGAGGACCTGGCCGAACACCGGACCCGGTTGTCCGGTGCCAAGGGCGAGCCACAGGGCGAGGGCCACGCTGGCGAGACCGACCGCGCTGGCGACTCCCTGCCGGGAGGAGGCGGACCGGCCGCGGCCGGAAACGAGGTCTTGGAGGAGCACCAGCAGGGCACCGCCGACCAGGGCGGCTTCGGGCCGGAGGGCGCGGGCAAGGGTCAGGTAGTCGGGCGTCATGGCGTGCCTCCCTTCAACACGGTCTGGAGCAGCGGGGATTGCAGGGCGGGATTGATCCAGGCGAGCAGGGTGTCGGGACGGAGGCCGAGATAGAGCGTGGTGCCGAGGAGGAGAAGCGCCCCGGTTTTTTCCGGCCAGGTGATCGGCTCAAAGGGATGGTCTCCGGCGGCGGGAGCCGGCTCCCCGGTGGTGCCGAAGAAGGATACCTGGATGGCGCGGAGGGTGAAGGCGGCGGCGATCAGAATACCCGTCGCAGCCACGAGGGCCCAGAGCGGCCGCGTGCGCCAGGTGCCGATGAGGATCGTCAGCTCGGCCGGGAAACCGCTGAAGCCGGGCATGCCCAGGGAGGCGAGTCCGGCCAGCACGAAGATGAAGGCGGCGAAGGGCAGCAGCCGGTAGAGTGGCAATTTCCGCAGGGCGGCCAGGCTGCGGGTGTGGGTGCGTTCGTAAACCATCCGCCCGACCACGGCGAAGAGGAGGCCGGCGATGACGCCGTGCGAGAACATCTGGAGCACCGCTCCGCTGACGGCAACGGGGTTGGCGGCGGCGAGCCCGAGCATCACGAACCCCATGTGGCTGACGCTCGAGTAACCGATGACGAACTTGAAATCGTCCTGCACGAGGGCGACCAGCCCGGCGTAGACGATGCCGATCAGCGCGAGCCAGGCGATCCAGGGTTGCCAGAAGAAGAAACCGGCGGGCGAGAGGGGAAGGGCGACGCGGAGGCAACCGTAGGCCCCGAGCTTCATCACGACGCCGGCGAGCAGCATCGAGGCGCCGGTCGGGGCGGCGACGTGGCCGGTGGGTGCCCAAGTGTGCAGGGGGAAGAGGCCGGCGAGGGTGGCGAAGCCGAAGAAGACGAGTCCCGAGATGAGAATCTGCTGGGGGAGGCTGAGGGTGGCGACGGCCTGGGCCAGATCGCCGACGGCGAAGCCCTGGGCATGGCCGACGATGTTGGCCCACAGCAGACCCGCCAGCACCATGCCGCTGCCGGCGAAGGAATAGAGCGCCAGCTTCATCGCGCCGTACTCGCGGTTGGTGGAACCCCACTTGGCGATCAGGAAGTACTTCGGGACGATGGCGATCTCGTAGAAAACGAAGAAGAGAAACGCATCCGCGCTCAGGAAGACACCGTACACGCCGCCGATGAGGGCAAGGTACAGGGCGAAAAATTCGCCGGTCCGCTCCTCAATATTCCAGGAAAACAAGATGCCGGCCGTGGCCGCGAGCCCGGTGAGGAGGACGAGAGTGAGGCTGATGCCGTCGGCCGCCAGATGGTAGCGGATGCCCAGCTCAGAGATCCAGGGTGCGTTGACCAAGGTCTGCAGCTGGGAGGCCGGGATGAAATCTGCGGCGGCGTAGAGGGCCACGGCGCTGCCGGCGAGGGCGGTCACCAGGGCGATGACCCGGGCGGCGGTGGCGGAGCGGGGGCCGGCGACCAGCGCCAGCAGGGCGCCGGCGAACGTCAGGTAGATGGTCCAGGGCAGCAGGTTCATGAGAGCGGGAGCCGGGCGACCCAGGCGGTGACAAGCGGGTTGATCAGTCCGGCCAGCAGTTGCGGCAGGACACCGAGGAGGAACATGAGGACGATGAGCGGGAGCAGGGAGATGATCTCGCCCGCTTCGAGGTCGCGGAAGCCGGCCCCGGCACCGGCGGCGGGGCCGTGGAAGACGCGCTGCCAGAAAGTGAGGAGGAAGAGGGCGGTGCCGAGCAGGCCGAGCGTGGCGAGGGTGGCGGCGGCCGGGGCGAGACCGAAGACGCCGCGGAAGATGAGGAACTCGCCCACGAAGCCATTCAGGCCCGGCAGGCCGAGGGAGGAGAACATCGCGATGCCGCACAGCGCGGCGAAGACGGGGGCCGCGGTGCGCACGCCGCCAAAGTCGGAGAGGCCGCGCCGGCCGCCCGAGCGGCACTCAAGAATGCCGACACAGAGGAAGAGGGCGGCGGCGGAAAGGCCGTGGTTGAACAGCTGGAGGATGGTGCCGCTGAGGGCGGCGGTCGCGGCCGGACTGCCGGCATGGCCAGTCGCGGCCACGGCGAACAGCGCCAGCAGGCAGTAGCTCAGGTGGTTGATGGAGGAATAGGCCACCATGCGTTTGAGGTCCTGCTGTTGCAGCGCGGCATAGGCGCCGAGCACCACCCCGCCGAGCGCGAGCCAGAGCAGCGGGCCGGAGGCGGCGTGCAGCTGGGCGGGGAACAGGCCCCACAAAATCCGGATGAAGCCATATACCCCCATCTTCGACATCACGCCGGTGAGGAACATGGAGGCACCGGTCGGAGCCTCGGCGTAGGCCGAAGGCAGCCAGGTGTGGAAGGGGAAGAGCGGCACCTTGACGGCCAGCCCGAGCAGGACGCCGAGGAAGATGGCTTTCGGCCAGAGCGGCCCGAGGACGGCGAGCCGGGCGGCGAGGGCACCGGTCCGGGCCATGCCGGAGAGCGACAGGAAATCGAGGGTGCCGGCGGCGGTCCAGAGGGCGGCGAAAGCCAGCAGCATGAAGGCGCTGCCGCCGATGGTGTAGATCACGAACTGGTAGGCGGCGCGGGTGGCACCGGGACCGCCCCAGAGCTTGATCAGGAAGTAGGCCGGCACGAGGCTCAGTTCCCAGAACAGGAACCAGTGGAAGAAATCGAGGGCGAGGAAGACACCGAGGGCGGCACCCTGCAGAAAGAGGAAGAGGGCGCCGAAGAGGCGCGGGCTGCGTTCCACGCCGGCGGAGGCCAGCAGGGCGACGGGGGTGAGGATGCCGGTCAGGAGCACGAGCACAAGGCTGAGCCCGTCCAACCCGAGATGGTAGTGCACCTTCAGCGCCGGGATCCAGTCATGCAGCTCGGTGAATTGCGGCAGGGTCTCGGCCGGGTTGAACCCGGTCAGGACACCCAGGCCGAGGGCCAGCGGAGCGAGGCTGAAGAGCAGGGCGATGCTGCGGCTGGCCGCGGCAGGCAGCCGCGGCAGGCAGGCCAGCACCAGGGCGCCGAGCCACGGGGTGAAGATGATGAGGGAGAGCAGGGGCAGGGAACTCATTGGGCACCTCCCAGCAGGACGACGATCGCAATGATCATGAAGCCGAAGGCGATGACGCCCAGATAACCGTGGGCGTCGCCGGACTGCGCCCGGGAGTAGCGGCGGCCGGCGCCCCGGAGCAATTCGCTCCCGGAGTCGAAGCCGCCGTTCAGCGTCTGCTCATCCGTCTCCTTGCCGGCCAACCCGGCGAATTCGCCGAGCCCGGCGAGCAGGCGGATGAAGCCATCGAAGACGCGGCGGTCCAGCCGGTCCGCGAGCCGGGCCAGGCCGGCGTTGAGTTTGAACACCGTGGCCGCGTAAAACTCGTCGAAGCCCAGCCGGGCGCCGAGGGCGGCGAAGAGGCCGGGAGCGCGCCGGGCAAGCGGGTCGGCCGCCTCAGCTGCACGGCGGGTGACCCGCCCGTAGAGGGCCCAGCCGGTGCCGACCCCGAGGGCGACCAGGAGGACGGAGAGGCCCATCAGGCTGTAGCTGGCGGGCTCGTTTTCGAGGCCGGGTTGCAACTGTTCCTGGAGCCAGGGCCAGTAGGGCGTGCCGAGAAAGCCGAGGCCCACCGCGCAGACGGCGAGGATCATCAGGGGAACGGTCATGGCCAAGCCGTTCTCATGCGCGTGTTCGGCAGCAGGGGAGCGGGGTTTCCCGAAGAAAGTCTCAGCCATCAGGCGGGTGTTGTAAAACGCGGTGAGGACGACGCCCAGGACGGCGGCATAGAACGGCAGGTGGGAAACCTGCCAGCCGTGGGCGGCATGGAGAATGGCTTCCTTGCTCCAGAACCCGGAGAAAAAGAGCGGCACGCCGACCAGGGCCATCGTGCCGAGGGCAAAGGTGAGGAAGGTGATCTTCATCTTCGCCGAGAGCCCGCCGAGCGAGCGGATGTCCTGCTCGTGATGGGCGGCGTGAATCACGGAGCCGGCACCGAGGAAGAGCAGGGCCTTGAAGAAGGCGTGGGTCAGGAGATGGAAGATGGCGGCCACCCAGGAGCCGACGCCGAGGGCGAGCATCATGTAGCCCAGCTGGGAGACGGTGGAGAAGGCGAGGATGCGCTTGATGTCGTTTTGCGCGACGGCGATGCAGGCCCCCAGGAGGGCGGTGATGGCGCCGATGAAGGCGACGACGGTCAGGGCATGCACCGGCACGTGGGTGAGAGCCTGGTCAGCCGACATGAGAGGATAGACGCGGGCGATCAGGAAGACGCCGGCGGCCACCATCGTGGCGGCGTGGATGAGGGCGGAGACGGGGGTCGGGCCCTCCATGGCATCGGGCAGCCACACGTGGAGCGGGAACTGGCCGGACTTGCCGACGGCACCGCAGAAGATCAGCAAGCCGATGGCGGTGGAGACGGCGAGGCCGCAGGACAAGGTCGCACCCGACAGGGCGTGGAGCGAAGCGGACTCAAGGATGCCGGCACCGCCGTCGTAAAAAAGGAGGGAGCCGCGGGCGTGCTGGAGCCAGAGGAGGCCGAGGAGGAAGCCAAGGTCGCCGATGCGGGTGGTGATGAAGGCCTTTTTTGCGGCGGCGGCAGCCGCGGGCTTGTGGAACCAGAATCCGATTAGAAGATAGGAGGCGAGGCCGACCAGTTCCCAGCAGACAAAGAGGAGGAGCAGGCTGTTGGCCACGAGCAGGCCGAGCATGGCGGCGGCGAAGAGGCTGAGGAAGCAGAAGAACCGGGTGAAGTTCGGGTCCCCGTGCATGTAGCCCGTGCTGAAGATGAAGATCAGCAGGCCGACGAAGGTGACCATCACACACATGAAGGCGGTGAGCGGGTCGAGCAGCCAGCCGAGGCGCAGGGCGTCGGGGCCGAGGTCGAACCAGGCGAAGTTGAAGCAGCCGGGCACAGCCGGGGCGGCGAGGGCGGTCTTGAGCGCGAGGCAGGCCACGACGAAGGCGGCGGCCATCGCGGCAATGGCCGCACCGGCGGCGAGGGCGCGGCCGCGGCGCGGCGTGAGCGCGGCGAGGGCGGCGGCGGCGAGGGGC
>CAISJA010000314.1 GCA_903885525.1 uncultured Opitutaceae bacterium | reverse complement strand
GGACCGCAGCCAGCTCAGGCACCGGTCTGACCGACGAAGACGCCGCCACACTCCGCCCGGCCGTCAGAGACAGCACCGGCAGCAGCAGCAAGACACGTAGCAGGCGCGAGGCAGGAAATGAAACGGTCAGGTGGGGCATGGTGAAAATACTGCGATTGCCCTCAAGTTAGAAATGCGGGAGCGGTGGGATAGAGGGGATTTCCCGTTGTTGTCAATCGGAGAGCGCGCAAGGATTCGGCCCGACATGCCGCCGGTCCACGCAGGTCTCATGCTCCTGGCCGCTTTACCCTTGCGTCCGCTCAAGCAAATAACCCTGAACCTGCTTGGCGCTTGAGGGCGAGGATCCGCTGGTACGACTCGTCAATGCGCGCCTCCGGGAGGCGTCCGCTTGTTACGGCATGGGCAAGGATGCCGGCGGCCCGGCTGGCGATGGCCGGATCGTAATTCAGGTTGTTGCCGAAGCAGAGCAGATCGACGCCGGCCTCGACGGCGGCGACCAGCGACGTTTCCAGCCCGAATTGGGCGGAGATGGCCTTCATTTCCATATCATCGCTCAGGATCACCCCCTGGAAGCCGAGCTGGCCACGGAGCAGGCCGGTGAGCACGGCCCGCGAGAGCGTGGCGGGACGGTCCAGATCGAGCCGGGCGTTGAAGACGTGTGCGGTCATGATGACATCGCACCGGCCGCCCCCGATCAGGCGCTGGAACGGGATGAGCTCGCGTTCGTGCCAGGTACGGGTGACGTCGACCAGACCGAGGTGGGTGTCGGCGGCGGCGCTGCCGTGCCCGGGGAAATGCTTGGCGCAGCAGAGCACGCCGCGCTCGTGGTGGGCGCGGATGAATTCCGCCGCATGGCGGGCGACCGCTTCGGGATCGGCGGAGAAGCTGCGGCCCTTGCCCTTGATGATCGGGTTGTCGGGATGGGCGTCGAGGTCGACGACCGGGGCGAGGTTCAGGTTGATCCCGAGTCCGGCAAGGGTGGCGGCGGTGGCGGCGGCCTGGCGGTAGGTTTCCGCGGGATCGTGCAACCGCCCCAGTTCCTCGTGAGAGAGGCTTTCTGGAAAGCCATAGGCCGGCTTGAGGCGGTTGACGCGGCCGCCCTCCTGGTCGAGGGAGACGAGCAGCGGATGCGGGGCGCTCGCCTGCAGGTGCGCCACCAGGGCGCGGAGCTGGGCGGGCGACTCGATGTTGCGGCGGCCCCCGCGGGTGTCGACCGTGCCGCCGGCCAGATCCTGGTCAAAGAGGATGACGCCACCGAGGGAGTGCTCGCGCAGGTCGCGGACGAAGGGGGCGCACTCGTCCGGCGTGCACCCCCGGAAACCGACCAGCAGCATCTGGCCGATTTTTTCGCGCAGGGTGGGAAAAGACGGGGTCATGACGGAGCCAAGGTTGAGGGGAGCGGCCGTGGCCAACAATGGCGAAGTGCCGGCCCTGGCGGGTACCGGCGGCGGGGCGGGGTGCGCGGCCGGTGGGTTCAGGACCAAGCCGAAGCAGCTTCGAGGGAGGGAGCGGGGAGGAAAACCGGAAGCAGCTACCGGGCGGTGGGCGGCGGCGGCCACACCCCATGCAGCGGCCAGGCCGAGAGCGAGACCAACCGCGCTTCGCCGCCCTCGGCGAAGAGCCCGACGGCATTCGCCCCGACCGGGGCAAAGACCTGCTCCGAGAGCACCACCTGGCCGTCGGCGGCGAAAACCTCCACGGTGGAACGGTCGATGAAGACGTGGAGGGACACGCGCCCGTCGCGCAGGAGCAGCGGCGCCTCGTGGCGGCCGGCAAAGGCGGGATGGAATTCTTCGCCCGAGTTCGTGCGGTCCACAAACAGACGGCCCTTGGTCCGGTCATAGCCGAGGCGGGTCTGCCGGCCGCCGCCGGCCAGGATCGTCAGCCCGGCCTCCTTCGCTGCGCCCGGCTCCAGCACCATCTGTAGTTCCAGCACGTCGCCGCGCACGCCGGCGGGCGCGAGGTCGAGCCGCCCCGGCGGGATCGCCCGGGCGGGCGCGACCACCTCCGGGCCGCGCAAGGACTGGTATTCGCGGACCGGCTGCTGGGTGAGATGCCAGCCCTCAGCATCGCGCACTAGGCCGAGCTCGCGGACGAGGCTCTGCGCGCTGCGCCAAGGCGAGGTGGGGATGGCCTGGCCGTACTTCCAGTTGTTCATCCAGCCCAGCCACAGCCGCCGTCCGTCCGTCGCCGGCACATCCGACCACGAAGCTGCCGCATAGAAATCGCGTCCGTAATCGGCCCAATGGACCGAGGCGGCACCGACGCCCTGGTCGGGGGTGAAGCGGCTGCCGTCGAATTCACCGACAAAATACTGGCAGGCGGAACCGCCGTTGGCGCCGCCATCGCTCACGTTGACGATCAGGACCCACTTGGATTCCTGCTTGGTGCCCGCCACCGGCAGGCGGAACAGGTCGGGGCACTCCCATTCGCCGGTCATCGAGCCGGCGGGCCCGAAAGTGCCCGACAGTTTCCAGTCCTTCAGGTTATCCGACCAATAGAAGCACATCCGATGCTCCTTCGGCAGGGCGACGGTCATCACCCAATGGTTGCTCGGGGCATACCACATGACCTTCGGGTCGCGGAAGTCCGCGAGGTGCAGGTCGAGCACCGGGTTGTCGGGGTAGTTTGCCCAGGTGCGGCCGTGATCATTGCTGTAGGCGAGATACTGGGACTGGTGGTCGCCCCAGTCCACATGGCCGGTGTACAGGGCGACCAGGGGCGGCTTGCCGTCCCGCCCGAAGCCGCTCGTGTTCGGCCAATCCACCACGGCGCTGCCGGAGAAGGCCATGAGTTTGCCGGCCTCAGGAATGGCGACGGGCAGGTGGGTCCAGTGCAGCAAGTCGCGGCTCACGGCATGGCCCCAGCTCATGTGTCCCCAGACGTTGCCCAAGGGATTATACTGGTAGAACAGGTGGTACTCGCCGTCGTAATAGACGAGTCCGTTGGGATCGTTCATCCAGTTTTGGGGCGGCGTGAAATGGTACTGCGGCCGGTAGCGTTCCGCATACAGTGCCGGTGCCGGATCGGCCGCCGTGGACTGGGCCAGGGCCGCGGTGACCGGCAGGAAACCCAGGAGAAGCGCCAGGGGAGGGCGGGGAATTACCATAGAAGCGTGACTTGGTGATGGGTGGCGGGTGAGCCTGCCGGTGGCGGGCGTATTGACAAACCCTATTGACTGTCCGCAACCAACCCCGCCCCCGGTTTTTCCCGGACCGGGCGAGGATGGGGCATCCCCTTGTCGCACGAGCTACGGCCCCGGCGGGCCGGCCGCTGGCGAGGGCGCAGCGGGCCCGGGCAGGCTGGCCGCAAGTTTCCGGCCGAGCGCCTCGCCATGCCCGGGCTGCAGGCATTCCAGCGCGGGGTTGAGACGGGGCTCGGCGAAGCGGACGCCGGACATGAGGGCTTGCAGTTGCCGGACCTGGGCGAGCTCCGCCTCGTCGGGCTTCAGCTGATTTTTCTCCCGGGATTTTCCGTCCCGGTCCAGCACCTCGACTGTCAACCGGTCCCGACCGGCCGTGACCACGAGGACTTCGCCCTCGCGCACGGTGACCGGCACCTCGGCGTAGCCGGGCAGCTTGAAGAGCAGGGCGGGCACCTCGGTCAACCCTTGGGGGGCGTAGCGGTAGGTGGCGACGTCGTCCTTTTGCGCAAAGTTGCCGCGCAGGAGTCCGTCCCACAGTGGCACAGTGAATTCCAGGCTGTGCAGATTGCCTTGCAACTGCGGCGCGACCGCCAGCGTCCGGCCGACGGCGTCGGGCCGCAGGCCGAGGAAGGACTGGTACCAGACGCGCAGGAATTCCGCGCCGGACCAGGCCTGGTCGAAGGCGCCGGCGGGCACCCCGGATTCCTGCCCGGGCCGTGGCAGGGCATTGTTCAGCTCGCTGAGGGTGCCCACGGCGCCGGCCGACTGCAGGCTCTGCCGGCACATCCGGTGGAACAGCGCGTAGGCCGGCGCGGGCTGGCCGGCCTCGATCATGCGGTCGATCGCCACGCCGTTGTTCCACAACCAGACCGTGCCGTTGTGGTAGGCCTCGTCCTTGTGGAGATAGGTGCGGTGCTCCAGCCAGGGGTGAAAATTGGGATCGTCCTGCTCCAGCGAGGCCACGCCCCAGGGATAGACGAGGGTTTCCCAGATGCGGCGGGTGAGCCGCACGCGCTTTTCCAGTGACGGCACGAAATCGAGGGCGAAGAGCTGGTTTGGCCGGAAGGTGAAATCCGGCCGGCCGTCGGCCCGGAGCCGGTCGGCCATCGCCGTCTGGTCCGCCGTAATAAAGTCGCGGCCGAAATTATCCCGCAAGCGGACAGCCACCCGCGCCCAGCGCGCGGCTGACGGCTCGTCGCCCATGAGTCCGGCAAAATAGACCCCCGCCTGGAGCTGGCCCAGCCAGAGGGCCTGCACGTCGTTGGCGCGGTTGCCGCGCGGGCTCCAGGGAACGCGGTCGTGCCATTTCGCATCCATCCAGGTGTCGGCGTCGTCGTGCGTGAGGTAGGACCGGGCATCGACCCGGTACTGCAGCGGCCCCTCGATCGACCGCCGGACCGCCGGATAAAGTTCGCGGACGAGGCCCGTGTCGCCCGAGTATTGCACGTACTGCCGCAGGGTGCGGACGAAAAGCGGTGTGCCGTCGGTGGTATTGTAGATGATGTCGTCGGGCCGGAGCCGGTTGGGCACGCGCCCGAAGTCGGGCGAACCGGGATCGGTGTTCTGGTAGCGGGCGAAAGAGCGCAGGATGTCGCGCGCCACCTCCAGCTGGCCTGTCACCAAACACGCGCCGGGCAGGGAGATGAACATGTCGCGGCCCCAATAATCGTTGAACCAGGGCAGTCCGGCGTAGATGCCCTGGCCGGTCTGCCGCGTGATCAGCGCATCAAGGCTGAGGATGTTCCAGCCGACGGCGGCGTCGACGAGCGGGTCGTCGGACCGGAAGGCATTGCGTTCCAGCAAGCGGTTCATGCGGGCCGTGCGCTCGGCCTTCCACCGGCCATGTTCCGCCCGGGCCCGGGCCAGCCGTGCCGCCAGCGCCCCGGGAGAGGATTCCAACGCGATGAAAAATCCCCCGGCAGACGTCCTCGTCCGCAACTGTGTCACGCCGCCTTCGGTGACCACGGTAGCCTCGGCCGGCCGGACCGTCGTGACGCCGAGACTGCAGCCGGGTGACCGATCCACCGAGAAGGGCAAAATCTCGCCGACCAAGCTGCCGGCGTGGAGCCCGGTGCCTTGCAGCGCGAGACCCAGCGGCAAATCGCGGGCGCACGTCACGGTCACCTGCAACACCGGCTGGTGGTCGAACAGCTCGAAGACTTCCTCGCCCCAGGCATACCGGCGGACGATCCGGTGTGGATACACCATGACCAAGGCTTGCTGCCGGTCGACCGGTTTGCCGTCGACCGTGAGCTGGTAGTCCGAGAAGATCTGCTGCGTGGCGATGTTCCAGCCCTCGAACTCGCCCGTCCCCTGCGCCCGGGCCTGGCCGTACCAGAAGGCCGAGTCCTTGTCGGTGAAGGAGTATTCGCGGTTGGAATCCGTGGCAACCCCCAGGGTCTCCACGGTGTGTCCTTCCCGGGGCGGAGTTGCCTGTCCGACCATCAATCCCAGCAGGCCGGGCCACAAGGCGAGAGGGAGAAGGGGCATGGCAAAACGGACCGTAGCCGGCCCGGCTGGGGTTGTCGATCAGCGAGAAACCGGCGGTTCAAACTGATTCGTGCGGCCGGGACAGCGTGCAACCGTCATCCGCTCCGCGCTGGCGTCGGCCCGAGGGGCGGCGGTGGCAGCCGGCCGCGGAGGGGCGCGCCCAAGGGGGCACGCTCCGCCCCAATCCTGTGCGCGCCGATGCGCCCGGCCGGCCCCGCCGGATCGGCCTGCGGGTATGGGGAGGGAGCAGGCCAGGCTCAGAATTTCGGCTGGGCGGGGCGAAAGGCTCCCGGGGTGGCTGGCCTGGCGGGCGAATCGCGGTTCGAAGCCATGCGCTGTGCGCGCTCCGTGCGTGGACCGAGGACCGGCTCGGGCGGCGGCGGCGGAGCTAGCTCGTAGCTGATCTTGCCCTCGGCGACCTCGCGCAGGGCGGTGTCCTCGGCGGAGAGTTTTTCCAGCGATTCCACCAGCGGGCGGTAACCGCGCCGCAGCTGCTTGACGCGGCGCGAGATCACGTTGACCAAAATGTAGGGGTCATCGATGACCTTGTAGGCGGCTTGGACGTAGTCGTTTCTCATAAGGGGGGTGGGTGTGCTGGCGGGCAGCGCGGCGGGCCGATTGATCCGCCCCGCCGCGACATTCTAATCCGCCTGGCCCGCAGTAGCGACGACCATCGGCCGCGCCGGCCTCCCACCCCGGCAAGCGGCTCGCCGGGCAGCGGCTTGGAACGATTTTAGCTGGCGGGGCGGTCTGCCGAGGTGACGGTGCCAGCCGTGCCCGTGCAGATGCCGGGCAGTGGGCAGGAGGTCATGGCTCGTCCAACCGGACTCCGCCCGCACCTGCACTCTGCAGGAAATCACCCTTCCCGGCCTCTTGACCCGACCGCGGCCGAAAAATGATCGGTGGAAACGATTAGCCTGGGTCGAGTTGGCCGGCCGTTGCCAGCCACGACCGGAATACATCGCCCTGGCGGACAATCTGGCCCAGGGTGCGCCATCCGCCCGGGTTCTGTGCGCAGTGTTTGGTGCCAATCCAGCCCCAGCCAGCGCGGCCCTCTTATGCAAAAAACCAAAAAATCCGTGGCCAAGCGCTTCAAAATCACCGCCACGGGAAAATTGCTGCGCCGCACCCCGGGCTTCCGCCACCTGCTCGCCGCCAAGAGCACGAAATCCAAGCGCCGTGCGTCGAAGGACAAGCACGTCGCCCCCGGCCACGCCGCCCCGCTCAAGATGTGCCTCCCCTTCGGCAACCGCCGCTGAAACCCTGCCTCCCCCCACCATGAGAGACGATTACCTGCTCGCCGCCAAAGCCAAGATCACCGATCCGTACATTCTGGTCAACGTGGTGTCACGCCGCGTCAAGCAGCTGCGCCGCGGCAGCCGCCCGCTGGTCGAATCGCTGGAAAAACTCAGCGCCGAAGATGTCGCCCTGCGCGAGATTGTGGAGGGCAAGATCAGCTACGAACTCGGGCCGGCCGACCGCGACGCGCTCTGACCCGGCCGGCGGTGGAGCGCCGGAGGCCGGACCGTTCGGCGCGAGCCGACCGTGACGCGCCTGTCCACGCTCCTTCGTCCGGCCGCCGCTCAGGCGCCGTGCCGGTAAACCAGCAGTTTGAAGCTGCCGGGCACGAGCGCCGGCCGCGGTGGCGATCCGGCGGGGGGCGCGGCGAATTTCGCCGACGCCAGGTACAATTTGTGCCGGACCGGATCAACGGCCAGGGTGCGGGCGCCCCGCTCGGTGGGCAGCGTCTGCACCACGCGGTACTGCTCCGGGCTGTCCTGATGCGCGATCGTGACCGATTGTAGAACGCCGGCTATACGTCGAGGTCGGCGCCAACTAGAACCCGTGTCCGCTTTGG